>JAAYLC010000014.1 GCA_012522045.1 Bacteroidota bacterium | reverse complement strand
TTTCTATTAGCTCTTTTTGTAAATTTGTGTACTTGCAGTTCATAGAGTCGTAATTTATTGGTTATCAACTCTAAATTACTAATTTTGAACTGCTTGTTTTTTACAAAAAAAGTTTAAATCACTTCATCATGAAAAAGAACTTTTTAATCATTTTCGTAACTATTTTCAGTGCATTTGCTGTATCTTGTTCAGATGATGACGACCCTGTTGTAGAACAAACTCCAAAGTTGGAAGGGACTTGGCAACTTACAAATATTGATTTTTCGATATTTGAAGAAACCGGTATGCCTGCCAGTGATGCGTGCGTCGTAGAAATGATTGCAGGATATGATTTCAGAGAAGACAAAAGATTCTATTTTGTTTTAGGCGAAGGCGGATTTTTTGATCCGTATGAAGAAGATTATTGGACATGGACCGGAACCATTAACGACTTTAAAATCATTCAAGTGAACCCTGCAAATCCACCTTATAATTTTGGATTAGAGCCTACGAATATTAGCGTTGGAACTCACGAGGACACTTGGAAAATGACTTTTACTGCCGAAATGTTTAACGGTTCGGTTGCTGATTTTACATTAATCAAACAAGACTTGGACTTAACCCAACGTCCGGTGATGACAAAACCCGATGGAACGGTTTATGTCTGTGGATTTTTTGATTAATTTGCAATCAAAAGGAAATCCGTTTCCTATTAAAATGCAAGCTTTTTTGAATGTCGGTAATTATGGTTCGACGATTTTTAATTTTCCTGTTTTGTCTATGTAATACCTTACTTTTCGCTCAAAACAAAACAATTGAAGGGAAAATTATAAATGAGTTAGACCACACCGTTCAGAACATTGAAATTTTGCTTGTTGAATTAAATTTAAACACACACTCGGATGCATTTGGAAATTTCACATTTTCCAATTTGCCTCCGGGTGTTTATACGTTAATCGCAATTTATGACGGGTATAGTTTTCCTCCCGTTTATACAGATTTGCGCGAATTACATACTCAAAAAATAACAATCACATTAGGACAAAGTGAATACAGCCTTGATGAAGTTCGTCTTCAGACACGAAGCCGCTCAGAAAAACTAAAAACCAACGCCATCAAAGCGGAGGTCGTTTCCATTGAAGAAGAATCCATCCGGGCAAACTCGGTTGAAGAATTGATTAATCGTGCTCCGGGAGTAAAAATCAGAAATGTGGGAGGGCTCGGTGCACCCAGCAATCTCTTGGTAGGCGGATTTACAGGAAATTCCGTCAAGTTTTTGTACGATGATATTCCGATAGATTATTTAGGTTCCAACTACAGTTTGAGTAAAATCCCGACCAATACCATTGAAAGTATAGAAATTTACAAAGGAGTACTTCCTACCAAATTGGGAATTGATGCACTGGGAAGTGCCATCAATATTGTCCCGAAAACCTACAATAGAACTTCAGGAACTGTATCATACGAATTTGGTTCTTTTTCCACACACATTGCCAGTGTAAATACTACGTTTAAACTCCGAAACAACTTATTTGTCGGAACCAACAGCTTCTACAATTTTTCTCAAAACAACTACAAAGTTGACAATCTTCCGTTCCGCGATTCCGAAACCGGACAAACGCAATTTATAAGAGAAAGACTTTTTCACAATGCTTTTTCGCAATTTTCTTTTGAATTTTTTGTTCAAGGAAGAGGATTGTCGTGGGCAGATATGATTGAGTTTAAAGTTAATTCTTATGATTTATCGAAGGAAATTCAAAACGACCCGCATTCACGAGCGCGACCTTTTGGAGAAGTTTACCGACAAGAAAAAGGAACTTTTATTCCTTCACTGCGTTATAAAAAATATCTTTTAGACAACACACTGAGCGTTAATCAGTTTTTAGTTTATAGCAACATCGATTTTGAATTGTTTGACCGCGCAAAAAATATTTATTACGATTGGAAAGGGCAAAAACATCCTACGATATCAGCTTCCGAAATGGGAAATTTGCTTTTGTCTGAAGGGTATATGAAAAATGAACTTTCACAATTTACTTCCAGAACCAATCTTAATTATCTCATCAACAATTCCCTTCAAATTGAAAGCAATACCGTAATTAGTAATTTCATAAGAAAATCCAATTTGGACAAATTAAATTCAGATGGGACGAATTATACAAAACTGATTTCCAGCATCGGATTTTCCGCTGATTTATTTGAAAATAAATTAGAATCAAATACTCAGATTAAGTACCTCTTCGGAAGGCTTTCAGGATATTATGCAGCCAATTTGATTCCCAATCAGAGCAATCCGGTGAATTCCAGAATTGAAAATTCGGGATTTAGTTTTTCCCAAGCTTTAAAATACAACCTCGACGAAAATAATTTCATTCGCGCTTCCTACGAAAATACTTACCGACTTCCCGAACAAATGGAATTGTTTGGAGACAACAATTTTATCACTGCCAATTACAATTTGGAACCTGAACAAAGTACGAATGTCAACCTCGGATATACCCATACCAAAGAAAATTATCGGTTTGAAGTAAACACCTATTATAGAAATACGCGGGATTTAATTCGATTGAAAGATTTAAATCAATACCAGGCGGTTTATTTAAATTTGGATCACGTTCGGGGATTTGGAGTAGAATTTGAAGGCTCTTATCAACCTATAAATAATCTGACATTTTCCGGAAATTTGACCTGGAACGGCTTCAGACTTAAATCTTCTCAGGACAATTCATTAAACAATCAACATTTTAAAAATGCACGCATTGCCAATCTTCCTTTTTATTACGGGAATGCAAGCGTGGCATTTAATGCGAAAGAATTGTTCAAACTAAAATACAACTGGATATTTTTCTGGGATTATTCGTATGTCCACCAATATTATTTAGATTTTATTGAAAAACAATTTGAACCGGACGGGTTTTTGGGGCTTTGGGGAACATCCAAAATAAATACCAGCCGCATCATACCGGTTCAACATCTGAACAACGTCGGAATGGTTTATACGCGCGACATCGGAACGCAAAGTATTTCATTCAGTGCTGAGTTAAAAAACGTCTTTAATGCTGATATTTACAATGAATTTAAAATGCAAAGTCCGGGCAGACATTACCGACTAAAAATTTCTTATACTTTTTAAAAAGATGATGAAGCGTTCGTTTTTAATGATTTTTACATTTCTTTTTATCGTTGCTTGCACCTTAGAAAATATCGACGATAATAATCGCGAACCTAAAACGGATTATTCGGAAAATAATTACGTTTTAGCTACCGAAGACGCTTCGACGCCGGACATTACGCGATTTTTCAGCTTTTCATTAGCCGCTGTCAATTCTGAGCAGGTTTATGATTTGATTAGTGAAAATATAGTATTTACCAACTCCGATCCCTCTACCTCCTCCGGGTATCATTTTTTTAAAAATTTTATCTTCAGCATGGCAAAAGATAAAAACGGTTATTCTTCCACTCCAGGAATTTTTCAATTGACGCTCAACACCGCCAACCGCGTGTTTATTAACAATGAAATTTTCTTGGGCAAAGAGAATCTTTTTCCATCTAAAAAATTGGCAATCATTAGTGAAAATGAAGGATATTTTTACAATGAAAGTGTGGGACCGCAACACATACAGCGATTTAATCCCACGACGATGGAATTGGGCGAAACCATTAATTTACGACCACATATTGAAGCCTTCAGACCGGATGCAATTTTTGAAGACACATACGGAAATAATTTGGTGCGCACCGGAAGCTTGGTTTTAGATTCCAAGGACGGAAAACTTTACGTGAGTGTTGTCTTTCTTGAAGAAGCTAGTTTTAATCTAATTAGCGACAACGAAGAAAATTTCTATTTGGCAGTTATCAATCGGAGTAATCTAAGTTTTGAAAAAATTATTTCTTATCCTTATGCAAAAACCGTGGGATTTTTTGTGTCCGAAAACAATCCGACAAGTATTGATGAGAACGGAAATATGTATTTTTCTTCTTGGGGATGGAATCAGTTTAACAAACATACTCCATCCAAAGTATTTCGCATAAAAGCCGGTGAAAGCGAATTTGACACCGATTGGATGATTGACATAGAAAGCCTTTTCGGGAAAGATCGCATTGTACAATCGATGATTTCTTATAACGGCAAATTATATTTACACGTTTCGGATGCCCCTTATTTGTTTGATACCAGTGAAGAATTGACAACCAAAAACAACTTGAAAATGTTTTATTATGAATTTGATCCGGAGACGCCCCATCAATATAAGAAGTTACCCATTCCTGCTTCAAATCCTTCTTCCCGAATGAACGTATTTACCGTTTTGGATGATAAATTGTTTATTGCTGTTCCCAATGCGATAGAGGGAAATTTTAATGGTTTATATTCAGTCAATCGGAATGGAACGATTCAACCGGAACTTCAGATTGAAAACAAGTATCGCCCAACAAGATTGTATAAGTTGAAAAAATAATTTTTTTGTCAATTTATAATCATTTAGAAATCAACACGCTTTGAAAGGATTCTTTCCTTTTTAAAAAAATCCTTCTTTTATCTTGATATATTCGATACGAAGTACTACATTTGCCACCGCATTTGAAAGCATAGGTTCATATTTTTTTGGAGAGGTGCCGGAGTGGTAACGGAGCAGATTGCTAATCTGTCGACGGGTAACCGTCGCCAGGGTTCGAATCCCTGTCTCTCCGCATTTTTTTTAATGAACTTTTAAAGTTTTACTTTTAAGGTTCTACTTTTCGGGGTGTAGCGTAGCCCGGTTATCGCGCCTGCTTTGGGAGCAGGAGGTCGCAGGTTCGAATCCTGCCACCCCGACAATAAACCGAACAATTGAGTCGGTTTTTTTGTTTTTATGAATCGGTCGCGTAGCTCAGCTGGATAGAGCATCTGCCTTCTAAGCAGACGGTCCCAGGTTCGAATCCTGGCGCGATCACGTTAAACATCAAGCACTTACAGAATAATAGTAAGTGCTTTTTTATTTATTTAAACTGTTTGGATAGCAAAATTTACTCTCAAAAAGCTAAAATTATCATCCCGTGGAAATCGCTGTTTTTAATAGAAAATCGATTTCAATTTCTTCGTCAATCACGATTATTCCAAAAACTTTTTTAGGAGGAGTCAAATCAAAATCTTTTATGTTTAAAACCCATTTGCCTTGAAATTCCGTAGTTTCAGGATTGCAAATTTCAATGGGGAACGTGTAATTTTTACTTTTTCCGGCAATATTTATTTTAACTTTGACCGAAGCTTCCGAATTCTTGACATTAAAAATTTCTAACAATTCGATATAAATATCCGGATATTCTTCGCTCTTAATCAGCGCATCAAAATCGTTATTAATCCGACGATGTCCACAGTCAAAATTTTTATGATTTAAGCGTAATTGTGCATTTTTAACTTCAATTCTATCTCCCTTTGGTTTTAAACTTATTTTATTTGAGCGTGTTAATCTGGAGGAATCAAATGTACATTCAAAACTGTTGATATTCGTTTTTCCATTTATTTTCAACGATCCGGAACCAAGCAAATCAACGGCAATGTGTTGCTGCGCTTGAACTGATAATGTAAAAAATAACACTATAAAAACTGCTTTCATTCCTTGTTCTTAAAAAAAATAACTGGTGAAAACGCATTGTTTTCACCAGTTATTTTTAAAAAATTAAAAACTAATTACCGCTTCTAAAACAATACCGTCAAATTTCCCCCCGTTTCTTAAGTCAGCTTTGGGAAAATCGTCATACTTTTGGTTTACATATTCTAGTTTCGCCAAAATATTTTTGGTCATAAACCATCCTGCTCCGAGATTAAATCTTGTAATATCCACATCAATATCTCCTACCATTTCTCCGGATACATTGTTATAGCGTGCACCTACATAGAAATTCTCATCAGCACCAAATCGATAAAGTGCTTCGGCGGCATACTGTGTAAAGGTTCTTTTTGAACTTTCTGCATTTGCCTTTCCGGATGCGGTTTCAAAAGTTCCGAAGAATTCGAGACCGTTATATTTTACAAAAGGATTTATCATAAATGCATTCAGTTGATTTCGGAATCCGGGATTAAATCTTCCTGAAGTAAAATTTCCTGCAGAGGTTGCACCTTCGGGCTCCATAACGAAATAGTATCGTGAACCGGCGCGATCGCCTCCGTAAAGATATGCATTTACATTTTTATTGGTGTGATAAACAGAACCTGTCAAACGAAGTCTCAATGCGTCGTCGATTTGTTTATCATATCCCAATTTGGCAATGAAAGATGGGTCTGTAGTTCCCGGATTTGATACTGCTTGATTGAGCTTACCATTGGTAACCCCCAACATTCCGATAAATCCATTTCGCATATAATATACCTCTGCTCCCACTTCGGTCGTAAATGCATCCATAATTAAATTCCCGACAAACGGATTGTAGAGCGCCATTGCATTATCGCTTCGTCTGAAATGAGCATCTCCATAGTTGTTTTCCATATGTCCGATTTTAATTCTCATATTCTTCATCAAATTATCCATAAAACCTTCCTGAATAAAATCGAGTTTGTCAATCTGAATGTATCCACCTTTTACATACGGTTCCGGGTGGTGTCTGGAAGACAAATAAGTTCTTAAGTGCATACTGATTCCGTCATACAAGGTGACGTCTAAATCTAAGTTTGCCGTAGCGAGGTTAAAGTTATCGCCAATTTCAATCAATCCTACTGTATTTCCGTCGGCATCAAAAACTTCGCCGGTTGACTCGTGATCCAATCCCTGAAACTGAATGGCAAAAGCTCCTCCAATACGCACGTCCAACCCGTCATAAGTTGAAACAGTGTCTTTTTGTGGTTCGAATGTATTTAATCCGCGCTGATCGGGCAACCTATAGTTATCCAAATCTCTGTTGCTTCTTTCTTGAGCAAAAACTTGTGAGGTGAAGATTATCATCACCAATGCTAATATTCTAGTTGCTAATTTCATAATGTTTATTTTTTAAATTGTTGATTATTTTGTGAATGTGCTGTTAAATTTTACGGTAACTTCATCCCCTGTTGTTATGGTTCCCATCAATGCCTTGGGCGGATCGATGTTAAATGAAGTCATTTTTATCTTTTTGTTTCCTAAAAGTGTAATACGGTTTCCTGCCACTGTCATTTCAAATTGAATATCTACCGGTTTTTTTACACCTGCAATCAGAAGATCCCCATTTACAGATACGCTATATTTATTGTTTCCTAAAGATTTTATGCTATTTGTTTTTTTCAATGAAAAGGAAATCTTTTTGTGTTTATCGGTTTTAAGTGCTTTGTAGGTATTTCTATCCATTCCGGATTTTCCGCTTTTTAAATTTTCAGGATGCAATTCAAATTCTAAAACTGAAATTTCATCAATTCCTTCAGCTGTGATTTTCAATTGTAATTTTCCTGTTTGTTTATCAGATTTTATATCCCAATCATGCACATTGGATGTTCCTTCAACAATGAGCGTTGAATTGGAAGAATTGAGATTAAATACTTGCGCCTGAAGCTGTTGAAATGTAACTCCGAGAAAGAGACTCATCAACATTATCGAATATTTAAGCTTTGTTTTCATAATAATTGTTTTATTGATTTGTTAGTGTAAAAATATCGCAAACGATTTCTTTATTTACTGATAAAAATCAACCTACAGCTTATTAATAAAATACTATGACAATGCTCAGTTAATGAAAGAAAATGAAGAAGGAGGAAGGAAAAATTATTCGGGGTATTCTACCCGAAGATGGAAGATATTATTTAGCTTCTTTTTTAAGACCTTTTTGACTTGCTGAATCTCTTTTAACGTAATATCGGCATTTAGAAACTGACCTTGCTCCATCTGATTGTCAATAATTTTTTCGACAAAATTATCAATTATGGTCGATGAGGGTTCTTTTAGACTTTTGCTTGCAGCTTCAACACTGTCTGCCATCATTAAAATTGCAGTTTCTTTGGAAAATGGTGTGGGTCCGGGATATGTAAAATCTTTTTTGTCGGCTTTTTCGTTTAAATCGAGTTCCTTTTTATAAAAATAATACACCAAAGTTGTTCCGTGATGCGTCCGAATAAAATCAATTACCCGATCGGGAAGGTTATTTTTACGAGCAATTTCAATTCCTTTGATCACGTGGTCTATAATTATTTTTGCACTTTCTTTGGGGTCAAGTTCGTTGTGAGTATTGACTGAATTTATTTGATTTTCAGTAAACATCGTCGGATTTAACATTTTTCCCACATCGTGATAAAGAGCGCCCACCCGAATCAACATACTGTTGGCTCCAATTTCATTTGCAGCTGCTTCGGCGAGATTCGCAACATTGAGTGAATGATGAAAAGTTCCCGGAGCTTTATTTGAAAGTTCTTTGAGTAATTTTGAGTTGGTATCACTCAACTCTAAAAGTGAAACATCCGAAATCAGTCCGAACACTTTTTCATACAAGTAAATCAACGGATGTGCAAAAAGCGTTGCAAGCCCGGCTAAAATAAAATAGCCGAAATTTTCCCAAACTATGGCTTGTACAGTTCCTTCCTGAATTACAAAAAAGGCAAAATATCCGATGATGTAAACCAATGTAATTTCTCCAACAGATATAAACAAATTCGCACGTCTGTACAATTCCGAGGTCGTCAAAATAGTTACAATTCCAGCCGTAATCTGCAAAAACATATATTCAAAACTGTTGGGAACTATAAATCCGAGGAGCAAAACGGTACCTGTGTGAACAAAAAATCCGACGCGTGAATCAAAAAAAGCTTTTAATATTAAAGGTAAAATACAGAGCGGAACCACATAAACATAGGATGCTTCTACTTTGACAATGAGCGTTGTCAAAAAGACCATCAACAAAATATTAAAAAAGATAAATGTAATTTTGGTGTTGTTTTCGTAAATTTCCTGACGGTACTTTCTCAAAAACAAGAAGAGCATTAGAAAAACTAAGGATATCAACAGAAAATATCCGATTGAAAACCAGAAGTAATTGCTTTTGCTCCACATCTGATTTTCATATTCAGATTTCAGCGATTCTAATATTTGAAATTTTTCTCCTTCGACAATTTCTCCTTTTGCAATGATTCTGCCGCCGCGTTCAATAACTCCCCGATTGGGATTTATCATATTGATTTCTGCAACAATAGATGCTTCGGTCAGCTCTTCATCCAAAAACACATTCGGTTTAATTGCAGTGTTCAAGATATTGTATAAAAAAGCTTGTACGTCTTCCGTTTTATTTTGAGATATGATTTCGCGAACACGGTCATTGAGATTTTCCTTTTTAAAAAGATCCCCATATCGATATTCTTGAAGTTCGTTAGCGATTTTCAAATAAATCAAATGCTGGTCGCTGTATGTGTAAACGTTGTCCACAACACCGACTTTGTAAACATCATTAATCAAAGCAATTCCCAGACGCTGAACGACATTTTTGGAAGTTGTATACAAAGTATCGTTATATAGATTTTCTAAAGCTTGAAGAAAAGCTTGACGGATTTGTGGAACAATATCCGGATTTGAATCGAAATAAGGAATGGCATTTTCTCTTATTTTTTGTTCTTCGCTTTCTAGGGTTTCCTGACTTTTTTTAATTGCAAAACTGAAAGGCGCATAGAGGTTTTCGTATTGCCATGGTTTTCCTTTCTGAAAATTGTATTTAAACTGTCCTCCTTTTGGAAATAAATAAATCACAAAAGTAGTAGCTACAATAAAAAGAAAAACCTTGTATATTAAGGACTGATTCCTGATAAACCATGAAAGCAGGTTCTTCATAATTCACTTTAATTGAGCAAATGTAACCATAACGCATTATTTATCCTAAAAACTGACAATCAATGTACAATTTATCGGAACGTCAATTGCTTTTTTTAGATGTGTTTAAATATTTGATTTTTCGTTGTCTTCGCAGGATAAATTCTTGAACCTACAGGGAATCAACATTGTTTTTATTTTTATTAAAAATTACATTTTTTCAGTACGCAAACATGCATTCATTTCTTTTCCCTTCGATTTGAGTCTCTTTAAATGGCTTTTTACAATCAAAATGCGTAATTTCGTGCCTTTCAAAAAATTAATATTAAGATGAATAAAGTAGTTATTGTATCCGCAGCACGTACTCCAATCGGGAGTTTTTTGGGAAGTTTATCTTCGCTCACTGCCGTTCAACTCGGCTCGGCTGCCATTAAAGGCGTTTTGGAAAAGATAAACCTCGACCCTTCGTTGGTTCAAGAAGTTTATATGGGAAATGTGGTTCAGGCAGGCTTGGGACAAGCACCTGCGCGCCAAGCTGCACTGGGCGCAGGACTTTTGGACAATGTCCCTTGTACGACTGTAAATAAAGTTTGCGCTTCGGGAATGAAAGCCGTTATGAATGCTGCACAAACAATCGCACTTGGTGAAGCCGATGTCGTAGTGGCAGGAGGCATGGAAAGTATGAGCAATATTCCGCATTATGTCCATATGCGCAACGGAAAGAAATTTGGTCCCGCCACTATGGAAGATGGAATGCAAAAAGACGGACTTGTGGATGCTTATGACCAAAACGCGATGGGAGTATGTGCTGATTTGTGCGCTTCTGAATATAATTTTTCTCGTGAAGAACAAGACGAATTTGCCAAAACTTCATACGAGCGATCGGCAAAAGCTTGGGAAAAAAATAAATTTGCCGATGAGGTTATCCCGGTCGAAGTTCCACAACGTCGCGGAGAACCTGTGATTGTCAGTGAGGATGAAGAATATAAGAATGTGAGAATGGATAAAATCAGTTCGCTTCGACCTGCATTTACCAAAGACGGAACTGTGACTGCCGCAAATGCTTCTACCATTAATGACGGTGCTGCCGCTTTGGTTTTAATGAGTGAGAAGAAAGCAAACGAATTGGGACTGAAACCCCTTGCTTACATTAAATCATACGCCGATGCAGCTCAAGAACCAAAATGGTTTACAACCGCTCCTGCGAAAGCGCTTCCCGTTGCATTAAATCGAGCAGGAATAAAAATTGACGACGTCGATTATTTTGAATTTAACGAAGCTTTTTCTGTAGTTGGTTTAGCAAATATGAAAATATTGAACCTTTCTTCAGACAAAGTAAACGTCAACGGTGGTGCTGTTTCCTTAGGCCATCCACTTGGTTGTAGTGGCGCGCGTATTTTGGTAACCTTAATTAATGTATTGAAACAAAACAATGCAAAAATCGGTGCAGCAGCAATTTGCAACGGCGGTGGCGGTGCATCTGCAATGGTTATTGAGCGTATTTAAAAACTTCTTCATCACGCATTATTGATGGATTACGGATTGTGTAATTTAAGCATCGTGCCTCTCCGTGCAGAAGCTTCGGATACTTCAGAATTGATATCACAGATTTTGTACGGAGAGTTCTTTATTGTAATTAAGAAAACTCAAAAATGGAGTTTTATTCGTCTGTCTCATGATAATTATGAAGGATGGATAGACAATAAACAATACGCATCCATTTCTGAAACGGTTTATTTCGAATTAAAAGAAAAAAAACCGCGATTTTCTGCAGATTTGGTAGATTTTGTAATCGGAAAAAATGAAGAATTAATTCCAATTACTTCAGGAAGCACCGTCTCTTCGTGTTCTTATTTAGACCATCGTTTTGAAGGACAGGTTTACAACTCGAAAAATTCAAAATCCAAAATAATTCACACCGCATTAAATTTCTTAAATGCGCCCTATTTATGGGGCGGTAAAAGTCCGTTTGGAATTGATTGCAGCGGATTTACACAACTTATTTATCGCATGCAAGGATTTTCATTGCTACGCGATGCATCGCAACAAGCAACTCAAGGCGAATCTTTGAGTTTTATTGAAGAAAGTGAAGCCGGAGATTTGGCGTTTTTTGACAATGAAGAAGGAAGAATTATTCATGTCGGGATTTTAATGTCAGATAATTATATCATCCATGCTCATGGAAAAGTGAGAATCGACCGCATTGATCACAGTGGTATTTTCAATGAAGAACTAAACAGACACACACACAAACTACGTGTTATTAAACGAATGTTATAAATTCGGAAAAGTAATCAATAAAAAAAGAGGCTGCCTAAATTAGACAGCCTCTTTACTTTCTTACTTGATTAATAAAAGATTATATTGCTCTTACATTAACTGCATTTAGCCCTTTTTTTCCTTCTTTCAAATCAAATTCAACTTCGTCACCTTCACGAATTTCATCAATTAAACCGGTAACGTGAACAAAATGTTCTTTGTTTGCTTCTTCTTCAACGATAAATCCAAATCCTTTAGATGCGTTGAAGAATTTTACTTTTCCTTTGTGCATTGTAATAAAATAATAATTTGTAATAATGGTGTAAAGATAAACTTATAATTTTCATTTGAAAGTATTTAAAGAAATAATTTTGTTTATTGACAAAAAAATATTTTTTTAACACTCTTATTTCAGTTTTACAACTAAGCTTTCGCCTTTATTCTACACTATTCTCAACGATTTCCTTCAACAATCAAAGATAATTTGATTCATTTCCATTGAAGACAAAAAAACTTAGCGGAATCAGTTAACATTTGTTATTTTTGTAACCCATAAATTATTCTATAACCCTTTTTAAGGAAAGAATCCAAACAAATATTATGAATTTACACGAATATCAAGGTAAAGAAATACTCAGCAGTTTTGGCGTTCAAGTACAACGCGGAATCGTAGCAACAACCCCTGAGGAAGCTGTTGAGGCAGCTAAAAAACTTACGGAACAAACCGGCACCGGATGGCATGTGATTAAAGCACAAGTTCATGCCGGAGGACGTGGTAAAGGCGGCGGGGTGAAACTTGCCAAAAATATCAATGAAGTAAAGGATATTGCTTCACAAATTATTGGGATGAACCTGATAACGCCACAAACGTCCGCAGAAGGAAAAAAAGTACATCAGGTTTTGGTAGCAGAGGATGTTTACTATCCCGGGGAAAGTGAAACTTCTGAGTTTTATATGAGTGTTCTTTTAAACAGAAGTACAGGAAAAAACATGATTATGTATTCTACTGAAGGCGGGATGGATATTGAGACTGTTGCAGAAGAAACTCCTCATTTGATTTTTACCGAAGAAATCGATCCGGGAGTAGGATTAACCGGTTTTCAGGCGAGACGTATCGCTTTTAATCTTGGACTTGAGGGCAAAGCTTTTAAGGAAATGACAAAGTTCGTTTTTGCACTGTACAAAGCTTATGACCAGTCGGATTCTTCCTTATTTGAAATCAATCCGGTTTTAAAAACCAGCGATGATAAAATTATCGCTGTGGACGCCAAGGTTACATTGGATGACAATGCCTAATATTGCCATAAAGAGTACCAAGGAATGCGCGACAAACGCGAAGAAAAACCGATTGACGTAGAAGCCGAAGAAAAAGGACTAAATTATGTTGATTTAGACGGAAATGTCGGATGTATGGTAAACGGCGCAGGATTGGCAATGGCAACCATGGACCTTATCAAACAAGCAGGTGGAGAACCCGCAAACTTTTTAGATGTTGGAGGTACTGCTGATGCAGAGCGTGTTGAAGCTGCATTCCATTTAATTTTGAAAGATCCGAATGTCAAAGCAATTTTAATTAATATCTTTGGCGGAATTGTGCGCTGCGATCGGGTAGCGCTAGGAATTATTGACGCATATAAAAATATTGGAAAAATTGATGTTCCACTTATCGTCAGATTGCAAGGAACAAATGCTGATATTGCCAAAGAAATGATTGACAATAGCGGACTTGATGTTCACAGTGCAATCGAATTTCAAGAAGCAGCAGATAAAGTAAAAGAAGTTCTTTCATAATTTCTTTAGCGAATAAAGACAAAATGTCTTGTTAATTTAAGAAAAACAAGACATTCCGACAGTTTTTGTGCACTGGAATTAAAATTGCTGTTTTATTAGTAAAATAAAATTAATTGAACATTAAAACAATATTTTACTATGAAAACAGTTAATAGAAAAGCATTATGGTTCCCAAATCTTTTAGAAGATTTGTTCTTTGACAGTAAACTTGATTTTCCGAGCTTTTCAGAAAGATTTAGTGTCCCGGCAGTGAATGTTTTAGAAAATTCTGATATGTTTGTATTGGAAGTTGCGGCACCCGGTTTGAAAAAGGAAGATTTCACGATTGAAGTAGAGAAAGACACCCTTGTTATCGGTGCAAAATCAATGTCTGAGACCGTGACACATTCAGATAATGACAAGGACACTGAGAAAACTCCGGAAAATCAATATACGAGAAAAGAATTTAGTTATTCAAACTTTAGACGGTCGTTCAGATTGCCTGAAATTGTAGATACAGAAAACATCAAAGCAAACTATACGGACGGCGTCTTAAAAATAAATCTTCCGAAAGTGGAAGATAAAGTATCAAAGAGAATGGTTGAGATTTCATAATTGAAATTTAATTTGGTTAGTTAGTTGAAAATAACCGCGTGCTACTCAATCGGTGCGCGGTTTTTTTATTTCTACTCCTTTCTTCTTCTCTTGAATTGATTTGTTTTTAAAGGTTTTGTTGTTGGAAAAATACGTTGTTCTTTCCGCTTATGACTTTTCTCAG
>JAAYLC010000207.1 GCA_012522045.1 Bacteroidota bacterium | reverse complement strand
AAGAGACTGACTGTAAAAAGGTTTTTTTATGATAAAAATCAATTGGGTTCGGTTCTGTATAAATTGTTATTTTTGTCCTAATGAAAGTTATTGAAGCAAAAAAAGGAAACATTTTCCGAATTCTTTCTGAGGCTATTTCAGAAGGAATTATTATAGTCAACGAAAAACAAGAGATTGTCGCTTCAAACGAGGCCGCCGACAAGATGTTTGGATATGAAGCTCGCGAATTAATTGGTCAGCCTTTGAATGTATTGATACCTCATGATTTTAAGTCCTCGCATCATGTTCATGCTCGGGAATTTATGAAGCAGAGTGAACCGCGAAAAATGGGACACGGACGGGATTTATACGGCCGCCGAAAAGACAATACGATTTTTCCGGTTGAAGCCGGTTTAAATCCGTTTAGCACGGGTGGCAGTCGGTATGTGATGACGTTGATAACCGATATTTCTGTAAGGAAAGAACAAGAAGAAGAGATTAAAAATTTAAATTACCAACTTGAACAAAAAATTGAAGAACGCACGGTTGCACTGCAAGAAAGTGTTCTTGAACTAAAAGCAGAAATAACAAAAAGAAAAGAGGCCGAAAAGCGTATTTCCGAAGCGTTGAAAAAAGAACGCGAACTTGGAGAATTAAAAACCAAATTTTTGTCGTTGGTTTCTCATGAGTTTAAAACTCCTTTAAGTGGAATTTTAACTTCGGCAACGCTTGTTTCAAAATACACGGAATCTCATCAGCAACCGCAACGCGAAAAACACTTACACATCATTAAGAGTAAGGTTAAGTATTTAGACAATATTTTAAATGATTTTCTCTCCTTAGAACGCCTGGATACCGGCAAAACTGTCTTTCGATTTGATACGTTTCCGTTAAGTCGAGTGATGAATGAAGTTTTATACAATGCCAATATGTTGCTAAAAGAAGGGCAGCACATTGTGTACCCGGACAATATTGATGACATCTTTATCTATTTTGATGAGAAAATCATGGAACTTTCTTTGTCCAATCTCGTTAACAATGCCGTTAAATATTCTCCGGAAAATACGGTTATTAAAGTGGTTGTCATTTTGGAAGAAGAAAATATTCTCATCAAAATTATTGATCAAGGAATGGGAATTCCCGAAGCGGAACAAAAACATATTTTTGACAGGTATTTTCGAGCTGAAAATGCACTGCTTACCCAAGGAACCGGTATCGGATTGAACATTGTAAAATCTTATATGGATGCTTTGGGTGGATCGATATCGTTTGAAAGTACAGAAAATAAAGGTTCGACATTTACACTAACCATCCCAAATAAATAATTTTTTCCGTTACAGTTATGAAAACAATTTTACTCATTGAAGACGATACGGCATTAAGAGAAAATACCGCCGAACTTCTTGAATTGTCCGGTTATACTGTGGTAACAGCTCCCAACGGAAAAATAGGAATCCAAAAAGCGTTGTCTATTATTCCGGATGTAATCGTTTGTGATATTATGATGCCCGAAATGGACGGTTATGGAGTGTTGCAAGAAATGACAAACAATTCCAAAACAAGACACATTCCTTTTATCTTTTTATCTGCAAAAACAGAACATAAAGAAATTCGAAAAGGTATGGATTTGGGCGCGGATGATTATATTACCAAACCTTTTGAAGAGGAAGAATTAATAAGTGCTATCGAAAGCCGCATCGCCCGTGCGAAAATTCTTTTTGATTTGAAGAATGAGAAAAATAGTGAGGACGATGAATCGATTCGGAATTTGCATCAATTGAAAAATTTCTTCTGGGATGAAGGTGAAGTTTCCAACTATAAAAGAGGCATGACCGTTTACAATCGCGGGGAACATTCAAACATTATTTACTTGATATTAAAAGGGGTGGTTAAAACCCATACCATGGACGTCAACGGAAAAGAATTAATTACCGGACTTTATAAACCTGATGATTTTTTAGGTTTTACTTCTTTTGACGAAAACATTCCGTATAGCGAAACGGCAACGGCAGTCGAAGATGCCGAATTGGTAGGAATATCCAAAAAACAAGTAGCTGATATTCTCAGGAAAAGTCAGGAAGTTTCTATGGAATTGATGAATCTTTTGACCGATAATTTATCAAATGTCAAAGAACAACTCATACAAATGGCATACAGTTCGGTGCGAAAGAAAACGGCGAGTACCATTTTGCAATTTGTAAATGTCATCAATCCTAAACCCGGAAATCCCATCCGGATTTTAAGAAGTGATTTGGCTGCAACTGCCGGAATTGCCACAGAAAGTCTAATCCGAACTTTGTCTGATTTTAAAAAAGACGGTTTAATTGAAATTGAAGGGCGCGATATCCGTGTTTTAGATCGTCAAGGATTGGAAATGATGGAATAGATTTAAGGTTTAAGGCATCTATAGCCGATTTTAAATAACTGACTTTTGTCATTTTGATTGCTTTTAGTTCACGTTACATTTGTCCGCAATAGAGCGACAGAGATGATAAACGTGCTAATTCCAACGGATTTTTCCGATTATTCGGCAAATGCCATTCGGTATGCATCTGAATATTTTACAGATGAGCAAGTTAATTTCTTTATCATGCATGTGTTAAAATCGACACATGAAACAGCGGAATTTTATGACCCGTCTGAACCTATGGTTGTAGATGCTCCTGTCAAGCTTATAGACAAACATTTGAGGACGTTAAATCTGCAGAAAAACAAAAAACACAAGTTTTTTTCTGTTTATGAAAAAGAGTCTTTGGTAGAAGCTGTTCGAAGGCAAGTAAATTTGCGTCGTATCAACTTGATTGTAATGGGAACCAAAGGGTTTTTAAGGTTGGAAAAAGAATCTGTCATCAGTCATACCTATCAAGTAATTACCAAGGTGCAATGTCCGATTATGGTAATTCCGGAACATGCAACTTTCTCCAAAAAAATGGATGTTTCCTTTGTTACTGATTTTAATAGTATGTACCGCAATGAAGTGTTACAACGACTCACTTTGACATTGGAAACTCACAACAGTCCGCTTCGAATTCTCAAACCGAGAATGAAACGACGGCCGTTAACTGCAACGCAATTAGAAAACAAACAATTTATCAACACCTATTTCCAAGATTGGAAACACAGTTTTCACTTTTTGAAAAATGAGAATTTAGAGTCTGGAATTCAGCAGTTTGTGCAGGAATATAACATAGGTATGATAACGATTCCGGCACGAAATTTAAATTTTATTCAGAAGTTGCTGCTGCGCACTTATTCGGATGAAATCAGTTATCATTTGGAAGTTCCTTTTTTTGTGATTCATGAATAAATCGTGCTGATTCTTTCTTGATGGGATGGTCTTCATAAAAATCATCAAAAGTTTTATCGGTGGTGTAGGTATCGGTCAATACTTTAAAAATGCTGTAAATAAACAGAATTTGTCCCAAAAGCGTGGTGAAGAAAATAATATGAAACGGAATTTCAAAAGCGACGAACACTATCACCGCGACAAGAATCACCGTAGTAATAATCAGATATGTAATCACGGAAAGTTTCATATATCCTAAAATTACAAAATCGGTTCTTTTCATTGTCCAAAGAAAATCCCAAAATTTTAGAACTAATGATTGATATCATTTCTTTAGATGATGGATTTTTCTATCTTTATCAGAAAATAGTATTTAATTAAATTTTCATGCTCAAGATTCTAATTCCAACGGATTTATCAGAAAATGCGCTTAAAGCAACCCATTACGCAACGGAATTATTTAAACATGGACCGGCACATATTTTTTTATTACACGCATATGCTGATGAAGTTTACGATTTGGTAAATCAAAAACAGGACAGTGAGTTTGAGACCGTAAAACGTGAAATTTTTATTCAGACGGATGCCGCTTTGAAAATGCTTCAAAAAGAAATTTTTGTGTTGTCGCCAAATCCAAAACATACTGTGGAATGTTGTCCGGAATTTAGTTCTTTGGTTGATGCTGTTAATGATTGGGTAGAGCGTGAAAACATCGACCTTGTCATTATGGGAACAAAAGGTAAAACTGCCGATAAAAAATTGACTTTCGGAAGCAATACCTTGCAAGTTATAAAATACGTTAAGTGTCCCGTGCTTGCTGTTCCTGAATCTCAAGAACTGGATTATCCTGAAAATATCGTTTTTGCCACAGATTTTCAATTGCCATACAAAAGACGCGAATTAAAATTGTTGTCAAATATCGGCAAACGTTTCGGCGCAAGAATTCATTTTCTGTATGTTTCCAAACACAAAAACTTATCGTTGCGACAAAAAGATAACAAAGTTTTTATTGAAGCAGTATTGCGTGAAAATCATACTTATTTTCATCACATTGAAGAAGATGATATAACTCAGGGAATCAATACCTTTATTGAAAAAAACAATCCGGATATGTTGGTGATGGTAAACAGACGTCATTCCTATCTGGAAAATATACTATACCAATCAACCATTGAAAAAATAGGTTTAAATATTAAAATTCCATTTTTAGTTTTACAAAATTTACCACGTTAATTATTCATGAAAAAAATCATTGTACCAACCGATTTTTCAGAAAATGCTTATGCAGCATTATTGTACACTTGCAAATTGTATGCTTACGAAGAAGTTCAATTTACAATTTTACATTCTTTTGAAGCCGAAATGAGCCAGCTCACCAGTCGGGTAGATGTGGGACGTTCCGATGCTGTGTTACAAAAGCTAACCAAGAGCACCACCAAAGAAGGGGAGCGTTTGCTGGAAAAATTAAAAGCTGATAAAATCCCGACAAATCATCACTACAGATTTATCACCACGCCTTATACCTTATCTCGAGAAATTAATTCGATGATTGAAAATGAAGGTGCGAGTTTGGTGGCTATGGGAAGTAAAGGACGCACCGGACTTGAAGAAGTATTGATGGGAAGCACCACGGAGTATATCACTCAGACCATTCAAGGATGTCCCTTGTTAATTGTTCCTAATGACGTGAATTTTGTAATTCCAAGATTCATTGCGTTTGCTACAGATTACAATGATTTTATGCCCATTTCGAGAATAAAAGCTTTGACGCGTTTGGTGCGTCATTTTGGTTCGGAAATAATTTTGGTTCATGTAGGTGATGAAGCCGATTTGTCTAAAAAACAACTTGAAAATTATGAAAATTATCGAAACGATTTGTCCGAATACGATTCACAATTTGTTTTCGTCAAGAAAGATAAAAGCGTTTCCAACACTTTGCATAAGTTAATCGATGAAAAAAATATCGATTTAATTTCTCTAATTTTTCACAAACACGCCTTTATTAAAAAACTATTCAGAGAACCTGTTGTTACCCGTGTAGGACAACATCGGAATGTTCCTACCCTTGTAATTCCTGCGCCTGTAACCTCTTAAAATGAATTGCTTATGACTTATAAAATACTGATTCCCACAGATTTTTCAGACAATGCATTTAATGCCATAAATTATGCATTTACACTTTTTAAAGAGAAACCATGTGAATTTTTAATATTACACACCTATTATCACTCCGGGATGGATAAAGAAAATTTAATAGTTCCCGAACCTTCCAAGGAAGAGTGTGATCGCATCATCAGTCAGGCAGAAAATAACATGAAAATATTGGAAGGAAAAGTTCGTAAAAATTCCAATAATGAGCACCACCGGTTGCGTTTTGTGACTCGTTTTGGACAGTTTTACAAAGTGATGAATGAAACTGCCAAAGAGGAACAGATTAACTTAATCGTTATGGGAACCAAAGGAAAGAGCAATAAAAAATCTGCTATTTTCGGGAGTAATGCATTAAATGTAATCGAGGAGGTGAGGAGTTGTCCTGTTTTTGCAATTCCTTCGGGATACGCATTTAAAAATCCAAATGAAATTGTTTTCCCTACCAGTTTCCGAACCCATTACAAAAAGGAAGAAATGAAAAAACTGGTCGATATTGCCCGAATAACCAAAGCTCCCATTCGTATTTTGCACATTCAAAACAATGGAAATTTGACCGAACGTCAAGAAGAAAACAAGAAAACCTTAGAAGCAATTTTATTGCCGGCAACATTTACGCACCATCGCTTATACGATATTAAGGTAAATGACGGTGTTCGTACTTTTATCCAAAGCAGAGAAAGTGAAATGATTGCAATGGTCAATAAAAAACACGACTTTTTCGGAAGTATTTTCTCCAATCCGATGATTAAAGAACTGGGAATGCACACCGAAATTCCGCTTTTGGCGATGCACGATTCCAGAGAATAAAAGCTTCTTGTACTATTTAAAATAATCGTAAAAACGGGTTAAGCGCTCTTCGATATCCGTTACTAAATAGTTTCCTTCCTCAACAGTAGGTGTATCAGATAATGTGCTTATTTGTTCAATTAACGGATGTAACCACACGTGCAAATTGTCGTGAGAAAGTCCGGTCATAGTACATTCTCTTACGATATAGTTTTTCTCCTCATTTAATTTTTCTCCCAGTTTACGATAGGACTCGGCGTCGGATAACGAGGCAGTTTGAATATGTCTTCGCATATTTTCTACACCTTCAATCGTTTCAGGGTTGGCATTCCATAAATTTCCATTGTCAAGTTCAATTTCTTCTAACCAAGAATCTTTTGTGGAAGCAATTTCTTGGTGAGCATGCTCTATTGCGTTAGTAGTTTCCGAATGGTTGTGAACTTCTGGATCTGTGGTACCAGATTTTGTATTCGTGTTGTTGCAACCGGTTACAATTAATAATGCCATTACATAAAGCGGAAGTAATAATTGATTCATAAGAGGGGGGAATTTTAATAAGTTATTTAATTCCTGTAAATGTAGCATTTTTATGTATTCTTTTAAAATAAATTATCGATTCTGACAAATATCATTATTTATGTTAATGATTAACAGTTAATTTGTCTAAAATCATCAATAAAATCATAGCGTAAAAATAGATGAAATAAATTAAGATAAAAAAGTATTAAATATGATTAAAATCATTTTAGCAGCCAACATCACCCGCTACATTTGTATAGAAATTTTAAAACACGAACTACCATGAAACATGTTATGTCAATTTTAGCTGCCTTTGCAATATTTGGAGTTGTAAGTTGCGGTGGAAAAGAAGAAAAAAAGGAAGAAAAAGTAACCTTACGCACACAGACCACGGAAAAAGTAGAAACCACTTCATCTGCGGTTTCCGATGTAAAACCTTCTGAAAGAGTAGATATGTCTACCAAAGGAATCGGTCCCATCAAGAGCTTAACGTTAGATGAGACCATTAATCAGGAAATGGCAGCAAAAGGAAAAGAAGTTTACAATGTGAATTGTTTGGCATGTCACAAACCGGACAGAAGATTTATTGGTCCGGCTCCCAAAGGAATACTTGAAAGACGTACTCCCGAATGGATTATGAATATGATTTTAAATCCCGAGGAAATGGTACAAAAAGATCCTTTGGCAAAAGAATTATTGATGGAGTTTAATGGTTCGCCGATGGCAAATCAAAACTTAACCGAAGAAGAAGCACGTCAGATATTGGAATATTTCAGAACCTTATAAAAACGAATTTTATTTAATATAAATAGCTTTTCAATACGCTTGAAACACTATAAAATAAAACTAACTCAATATTATTCTAAATTTTAAACAATGAAAAAAACCATTCAGTATTTATTTTCCCTTGTTTTGATTGCCGGATTGGTAAGCTGTAACAATGGGGATAACCAAAAGAAACTGCGAGGACAGGGAGGTTTAGCCACCAACGCAGCCGAACGCGTTTACGTGGCTCCCGGTGAACACGACGAATATTACGGATTTTTCTCCGGAGGATTTAGCGGACAATTGGGAGTTTACGGATTGCCTTCAGGAAGATTGTTAAAGGTATTGCCGGTGTTTTCTCAAAATCCCGAAAACGGATGGGGATATACCGAAGAAACCAAACCGATGTTAAACACATCGTTCGGGTTTGTACCTTGGGATGATTCGCACCATCCTGACATTTCTCAAACCGACGGCGTCCTTGACGGTCGTTGGATTTTTATCAATGGAAACAATACTCCGCGAATTGCTCGTATCGGGTTGGAAACATTTAAAACAGAGGAAATAATCGAAATTCCTAACAGTGCGGGGAACCACAGTTCATCATTTATTACCGAAAACACAGAATATGTGGTTGCGGGAACCCGATTTTCAATTCCTGTGCCGCAAAGAGACATGTCCATTAAAGAGTATAAAGGAAACTTTAAAGGCGCATTGACCTTTATTTCTGTGGATCAGGAAACCGGAAGAATGGCAATAAAATTTCAATTGATGATGCCGGGTTTTAACTATGATTTGTCTCATCCCGGACGTGATAAAAGCCACGGATGGTTCTTCTTTACCACTTATAATACCGAAGAATCTCATACGCTTTTAGAAGTAAATGCATCACAGAATGACAAGGACTTTATTGCTGCCGTAAACTGGAAAAAAATTGAAGAGTATGTGAACAACGGAGGCGGTAAGATGACACCTACACGTTATGCTCACAACGTAATGGATATGGATTCTCACGTGGCAACTTCAACAATTATAGAAGAAGTGTTGACGGTAGATCCGTTGGATGTTCCCGGTGCAGTATTTTTCCTTCCGACTCCAAAATCTCCACACGGTTGTGACGTAGATCCTACAGGAGAATACATCATTGGAAACGGAAAACTTTCTGCGGATTTAACGGTTCACAGCTTTACCAAAATGCTTGATGCCATCGAAAATGAAAAATTTGATGGAGAAGCTTACGGAATCCCGATTTTAAACTTTGAGGATATTTTGGCAGGTGTTGTAAAACAGCCGGGCTTGGGACCTTTACACACAGAATTCGATGACAAAGGAAACGCCTATACGACTTTCTTTATTTCGTCAGAAGTTGTTAAATGGAAAGTGGGTACTTGGGAAGTCTTAGACAGACAACCGGTGTTTTACTCTGTCGGTCACGGAATGATTCCTGGAGGGAACTCACGAAAACCATTTGGAAAGTACTTTGTGGCGATGAATAAAATCACCAAAGACAGATACCTCCCAACAGGTCCGGAACTCACGCACTCAGCACAATTGTTTGACATTACCGGAGACAAAATGGAATTGCTGTTGGATTTCCCAACCATTGGGGAACCGCATTACGCTGCTGCTATTCCTGCGGAAATTATAAAAGACAAATCAAAACAGTTTTATCGATTGTCTGACAACAAACACCCGCATGCAACTCTTAAAAGTTCGGATGTTCGCATCGAGAGAAATGGAAAAGAGGTGCATGTGTATATGACGATTATTCGAAGTCATTTTAATCCTGATAATATTGAAGGTATCAAAGTAGGGGATAAAGTTTATTTCCACGTGACCAATCTTGAACAAGATTTTGACGTTCCTCACGGCTTTGCAACAATTGGCGCTAACAACGCCGAAATGCTGATTATGCCCGGAGCAACTGAAACTTTGGTTTGGGAACCCAAACAAGTAGGGGTGTGGCCATTCTATTGTACTGACTTCTGTTCGGCACTACACCAAGAAATGCAAGGATATGTTCGTGTCAGTCCGGCCGACTCCAATTTGCCATTAAGCTGGAGTGTCGGTGAAGATTAATAAGGTAGTTTTTGGTTGTGAAAATGCTAATTGGTGATTGGTAGTATTTTCACGGAAGGCGGGGGTTTGTTGATTTTCCTCGCCTTCCAAAAACTACACTTTCCAAAATCTACACTACAAATTTATAACAATAATTTGCCGAGGTAATATTGCTTCGACGCTAAATTTATACAATGAAAAAAGCCGGAATATTAATGATAATAGGATCGTTGTTGCTGTTGGGCTTGTTTAAGTTTCCACTGTGGAATATTATGCTCGGAGCTCCTCAATATCCCGATCCGCTTGGAATGAATATCTACATTAACGGAATTGAAGGAGTGAAAGAATTTGACATTCAAAATATTGACAATTTAAATCACTACATCGGAATGAAAACAATTCCTAAGAATCATGAAATGTGGGAATTTGAAGTTTTCCCAAAAGTGATTTTGGGGATGGTAATTTTGGGCGTGTTGCTGGGAATCATCGGTTTCTTAGGGAAAATAAGTTACAAATGGTTTTTGGGATGGCTTATCTTAATGTCTGTATTGGGAATTCTCGGAATGTATGATTTTAATCTTTGGTTGATTGATTACGGTTCAAATTTAGATCCGAATGCCATTATGAAATACACACAACCGGATGGATCGCCGATGACCTACAAACCACCGCTTATAGGCTATCAAAAGATGCTCAATTTTGATGTGGATTCGTGGCCTGCGATGGGAGGATATATGATGTTTGCCGGAATGGCACTTGTTTTTGTTTCCTTTTTTGTAGGAAAATCAGAATACAAATCATTGAAAGACAGATAAAATTTTTTTCAAAAAAAAGAATATTATGAAACAGTTACTCACTTTTAGTTTAATCTTTTTACTCTTTGCAGCCTGTGAGGTTGCACCGCAAAAAATTGCATACGGAACTGATGCCTGCCATTTTTGTGATATGACCATAGTCGATTCCAAATTTGCTGCCCAATTGGTAACTTCAAAAGGAAAAGCTTATAAGTACGATG
This sequence comes from Bacteroidota bacterium, assembly GCA_012522045.1. Classification (GTDB taxonomy): domain Bacteria; phylum Bacteroidota; class Bacteroidia; order Flavobacteriales; family Flavobacteriaceae; genus JAAYLC01. Next base: position 25,590 of record JAAYLC010000207.1, on the reverse strand, counting down.
CGATTGAATGTATGATTCATTCCTATCAAGACGAATTTAAAGATACCGAAATGGCATACAAACTGGTCGTGGATTTTGAAAATCCGGGGACATTTGTCAATGCAGAAGATGCCGGTTATTTGATAAGCGAGAAAATTAAAAGTCCGATGGGAAAAAATTTGTCGGCTTATCAAAATCAAGAAAAAGCTGAAAAAGCAAAAGAAAATTTTACGGGAAATACCTATAGTTGGACAGCGATTAAAGAACACTTGCATTAATTTTTCACAACCCAAAATAATAACACAAAACATCTAAATTCTTAAAAATCAAACAATCAATCACAACTTTAAGAATGTGTTTTTTACCAATTTCCAATAGTGTTTTAATAATCAAAAAATAAAATCTTGAAAAATAAATCAATCTTCTTTTTTCTTCTTTTAGTTTTATTTGCCTCGTTTCAGATGTTTTCGAAAACCTTGATTGTTTGTGATTCGTGTGAATACAAGACCATTAAATCTGCCTTGGAAGCAGCACAAGACGGGGATACCATTTTGGTTAAAGAAGGAATTTACAAAGAAGCCAATATCAAAGTCACAAAATCTGTCAGTATTATCGGCGAAGGAATGCCTGTGATTGACGGAAATGAGGAAGGGGAAATCATAACCATTGGTGCTGACAATGTTACGATTGACGGTTTTTTTATCAAAAACGTAGGACTCAGCTACACTACGGAATATGCCGCCGTCCGAGTCGTAAACAGCAAAGGATTTACCATTCAGAACTTGAAACTGGAGAAACTCTTTTTCGGAATTTATCTCCAAAGAGCATCTCACGGAAAAGTTTTAAACAACAAAATAACAGGAGAAGCAGTTACTGAATTTAATTCCGGAAATGGAGTTCATATGTGGCATTGTGATTTTGTCGAAGTTCGTGGAAATGATGTACGAAATGTGCGAGACGGAATTTATCTTGAGTTTTCGAGCAACAATACCATCGAAGATAATTTCACACTCAACAGTGTTCGATATGGACTCCATTTTATGTTTAGCCATGATAATAAAGTCCGGAATAATGTCTTTGAATCCAATGGTGCCGGAATCGCATTGATGTTTTCCAAAGATATGGAGGTCAACAACAATGTAATCAAAAAAAATTGGGGAACGGCTTCTTACGGAATTCTTCTAAAAGAAATCAACGATGCAAAAATCATTAACAATGAATTTCGGGAAAACACCATTGCCATAACCGTCGAAGGAAGCAATCGAATAGAATATATGCACAACGATTTTATCAGTAACGGCTACGCTCTCAGAATGCGCGGCGCTTCGTATGACTGTAAAATCATGCATAATAATTTTTTGTACAATTCATTTGATTTATCCTATCACGGTCCGATGAACAGAAACGTTTTCGACGGGAATTATTGGTCGGATTACACCGGTTATGATTTAGATAAAGACGGCATAGGCGACGTTCCCTACAGACCGATTAAGTTATTTTCTTATATCGTAAACCGCAACGCACAGGCAATTATTCTTTTGCGCAGCTTGTTTATTGACATTATTGATTTTTCGGAGAAAGTATCTCCAATATTTACACCTGATAACCTGGTAGATGAAAATCCCAGAATGAAACGCATTGCTCATGATAAAGATTCATAACCTATATAAAAAATTTGGAAAGAATGAGGTGTTAAAGGGCATCGATCTTTCCATAAACGAAGGTGGTATTTTTGCTGTCCTCGGTCCGAACGGTTCGGGAAAAACTACCTTGATAAAATCCATTCTCGGGATGGTCATTCCAAACTCCGGAGAAATTCAAGTTAACGGAATGTCCGTAAAACAAAATTTTAAATATCGCGATGAAATTGACTATTTGCCACAGATTGCAAATTTCCCGGGAAACTTAAAAGTCAATGAATTAATCGCGATGATTAAAGACTTACGCGCTTCAAAAACGGCAAATGACAAGGAATTGATAGAATTGTTCAAATTGGAACCGTTTTTAGACAAGAAATTGGTCAATCTTTCCGGCGGAACCAAGCAGAAAGTGAATTTGGTACTCACGTTTATGTTTAACAGTTCGCTGGTTATTCTTGACGAACCCACCACCGGATTAGACCCGATATCTCTGTTAAGGTTGAAAAAACTCATTGCTCAAGAAAAAGAAAAAGGAAAAACCATCCTGATTACATCGCACATATTGAGTTTTGTTGAAGAAGTTGCCGATGAGATTGTGTTTCTTTTAGAAGGGAAAATCTATTTTAAAGGAAGTATTGCTGACCTGAGAGCTCAGACCAAACAACCTGATTTCGAACACGCCATTGCATCCATTTTATCTGATAGTTATGCTTAAAATATTAAAATACAGTTTTTACGATTTAATGCGCAGCCGCTGGAGTTATGTGTATTTCTTATTTTATCTCTTGCTGGGTGTCGTACTTTTGTTTTTAAACAATGACTTGAACAAAGCAGTGATTACACTGATGAATGTAATTATTATGCTGGTGCCGCTCATCGGGACGATTTTTGGCGTGATGTATTATTACAATTCACGGGAATTTACCGAATTGCTCTTGGCGCAACCCATTAAAAGAAGTTCAATCTTTCTGGGGCAATATCTCGGAGTGGCAACTTCACTTATGATGAGTTTGGTTGTCGGTCTGGGAATTCCGTTTGTTTTTTATGGAGTTTTCTATAGTGACGCCATTTGGGATTTTATTTTGTTGCTTATTGCGGGTGCATTTCTCACCTTTATTTTTACGGCCTTGGCATTTGTAATCGGTTTGTCGAATGAAAATCGGATCAAAGGCTTTGGTTATGCCATCCTCGTTTGGTTGTTTCTTGCAGTTATTTACGACGGAATATTTTTGATGTCGCTGATTTATTTTGAAGACTACCCGCTCGATACTTTTTCATTAGGTGCCGTATTATTAAACCCGGTCGATTTATCTCGTGTTTTGATTCTTTTAAAATTGGATATTTCAGCGCTTTTAGGATATACCGGAGCTGTATTCCACAAATTTTTCGGAACCAATATGGGATTGATATTGTCTTTTGTAATGTTGACTGTATGGGTTGCCGTTCCTGCCTTCTTTATATGGAGAATCTCAAAGAGGAAGGATTTTTAGAAGATATATTTAATTTTAGTATTAAGATACTGATATTTACAACTTCAAACATCTCAAAACAAACAACCCACCGAAATTTCAATAGTAACGGTGGGTTTGTTTGTGGTTTTTTATTTTCTTACAACATCACGCTCACTTTTTAACAATTTTCACTGTGGCTATCGCACCTTCCGAGTTTACCACCCTGAGGAGGTACATTCCTTTTTGTGCATTTTCAAGCGATATCCACGTGGCTCCCACGGGAGCGTTTCCGGTTCTTATTTCTCTGCCTGTAAGGTCGTAAAGAGCGTAGGAGAGGGATTCTTTACATTCTAAAGTAAAACCTTCGTTTGCCGGGTTTGGATAATATGTAAACCATTCTTTATCCAATGGCGTTTCAATGTTTATTAAAAAAGGATCAATGATGAAACACCAAGTGTCATAGCCACAACTGTCGTCATAGGCAGTCACGCAGACCCTTTTTTCTCCGTTTTCGGTATAGGTATGGCTGGTAGTTCCGCTTGTTGTTGTTTGTACCTGACCCGTTCCGAAAGACCATTCCAGACTGTCATAATTTGGACTTCCGGTATAAGTGAAGTGTACTGTCCCTCCGTTAGCCACGGAATAACTGAATTTTGCCTCGGGCAGGTTGCAGTTGCAGTTGTCCCGCCCGTACTTTGCCACAAAAAAATCGGTGCGGGCGCCGTACTTGATGAGGGTGTCGTTGCCCACGTATATCCGGGACTCAAACTCCCCGCCTACAAAGACGTTGCCCCGTTTGTCCGCCACTATGGCGTTGGAATGTTCGTCAAAACCATAAGTGCTGTGAATGCTGTCCATAGCAATCATGGAACCGTCCGCTTTGTTAAGGCGTGCTAAAAATACATCATAACCACTGTTGTAAACAGGAGGAAAGACTGTTCCCCCCCACTCGATACCGCCATGGGAAGCCGCATAAACTACTTCCTTACCGGCTAAAGTTACTGCTGATTTTTGGAGGGGAAGATTGGAATAAGCTTCCCCGTGGGCACCCCAGACCACATCACCCGCAGGGTTGAGTACGATAACCACGGGAATACTGGTTGCCCGTATGGTATTTTGTGCCGTATAGGTGTGAAAAGAAATCGGCATGCCAATCGACGTACCATTAGACTTCATATCACCTGCCATATATACATTTCCTTCAGTATCTATCACGGGGCGTGAATTGCCAAAAGAAGCATGAGCTAAATTTTGAGAATCCGCCTCCCGCACCCACACCATATTGCCGAGGGCATCGAACTGTGCTGCGAACATCGGGCTTTCCACCAACTGTCCGTCGATGACCAATTCCTCGGGAATACTATAATGTGTGGTGCTGTTCCATCCTGCCAGATAATACAAATCCCTCACATGGTCGCGCGCCATCCGTCCTATAAAGGTACTCGCTGGTACGGTGTCCAGAATGGGCAAGGGAATGCTTCCCAAATAGGTGCCGTCCGGTTGGTATTTAAGGATGTGGAAGCCCATGGATAGCGTATCGCCGTGCAAAATCGCGGGAGGACGTTGAGGGTCGTTCCTGTTGGTGGCAGCCCGTACCACAAAATGTTGGGTGCCGTCGGGATCCACCAGCAAGTCCTGAGGATGACTTATCGCATGGTTTTGAGAGATACTGTCCGGTTCCGGCTGTATGAGCTGTTGGAAGTTGCCCGAGGTGTCATAGCGCGCCAGAAACAAGCGTTTTTTGTATTTGTTTGATTCAAAAGCATAAGGGATGATGGTGTCGGTGTCGTAGTGCATAAAATATTCTTCCCCCGTCCATAGATTCTTTCTCGAATAGCCTGCATGGCCTGCGAGGTACACATGCCCCAAAGTGTCTGTGGCCACCTTCGGTCCACCGCTGGGTGCCCCACCGCTTAGGAACTTGTGCCAGCGGTAGTTGCCGTCGCAGTCGTAGCTTGCAAGCAAAATTCCTCTAAATTTACTCTGTTCCCCATAGAAAGGCAAGTTGTTCGGTACTCCGGAAAGGGTGGGGCCTCTCTTTCCCATACCCCCACCCAAGGTGGATACCACATAGACATTTCCATCGGCATCAACGGCCATGTCTTCGGCAGTTTCGTAAAATGGAGTGCCGTTCGGGTTATATCCCTCGCTTCCCCCGCGGACGCCCCATTTCCAATCGGGCTGTTGCGCCATAAGGACTGCCGTGGGCAATAACAATAAACACAACAAAACAAAACAGTTGGAGAAAATCGGTATGATGCGTTTTCTTTTTTCTATTTCTTGATATAAATCCATGATGTAGAGTTTTAAAGTAAAACAAAGTTTTGATAATAATTTTAATGTTACCGTTGCAACCGTATGCGTTTATACCCTTGTACGGTTTCGTTCTTACGCAACACCACCAGATAAATCCCATCGGCATAAGTCGCAATATTCATCTGCCATTCTCTTTGACCGCCTTTTAGTGTTTCTTCACTCAAGAGCCTGCCGGTAAGGTCGTAGAGACTCAAGGAATAGATGGCGGAAGAATCGTTTGTTTCTGTAACTTGGTAGTACAGAGTCGTATATCCCGAAGTGGGGTTCGGTACGACGGAGATGTCCATTGAAGCATCGTTAGAAGGTCGCGACGAACGCACCTGACAAGGAGGTAAGGTAAGAGACAATTCCAAATAACATTTAAAGGATTCTTCACCATGCCCCATCTCGGCCATCAACATCAGATCCACCGTCCCTCCATTTAGAGCCAGTCCCGGATTGGGATACAATTCCAATTGAAGCAAGGAAGGTCCGTTAGGGAGAACACCGCCGCCCGGCACGATAATGCCGTTGCCCGAATTGTTCTGCAAGGTATAGCTCAGCGGTGGATGGGGGTTGACGATGTGTATGTAAATATGATAATAACAATTTCCGTAATCATCCAATATAGGGCGAATATCCTCAATATGATATTCCTCAAACCTACAATCCTGACAATTCGGATGCATGTTCCACGACATAGGGTTGCTTTCCACATCACACAAACGGTTGTTTAAATAAAGGGTGTAATCACCGTCTCCTGAGTAATATTGGTTATCAACATGTCCATGACCGTCAGAAGCCACACTGCCGTCGATGTTCCATGCCCAATATTCAAATGGAATTATGGGACCGGAAAGGTAGAAAACTGAATTATGCTGTTCGCAGATATCATAGCAGCCGGTGGGATGTACCCAGATGTATGCAGCCGGGTCAAAAGGTACGTCAATCTCTATGCTGTTGCTGCAACCGTATTGATTGGTAAAGATAACGCGGTAAGGACCGCCTTTATGCACGATAATCGAGGAACCCGACTCGCCGGTACTCCAATTAAAGGTACCGGGTTCATTGGCGGCAGCTTGCAAAAGAACGGTATATGGATAACAGTCTTGCAAAGTCATCGTTATTTGAGGCACATCAGGCGATGGGTTGACGGTTACGGTAAACTGATCCGTGTCCGAACAACCGGATTCGGAAACTATCGTCAGACCGTAAGTATAAACGCCCGGGCTGTTTTCGCTTGTTACAATGGAATGCATTCCATTGAACTGGGGCAGGGGTTGTCCGTTCCGAGTCCAAGCATAGGTATGCGACGGATTGTTCCGACGGCTTTTCAGTTGGAAATCATGACCCGCACAGACTTCATCCGGACCGGTTATATGTGCCACCGGCGTGTCTAAAAAGGCGATGTGGATGGATGCAATGCGTTTTTCGTAGAACCCGCCCAGAGATTCCCCGTCAACTACATACTCCCCGGACTGCGTTGCCGTAAAAGTGGATGAAGTAGTGGTTGTCGTGTTGCCATTAAAGGTCCAATGGTAAATATCGGGCGGGGTTGTTCCCGGATTTCCATAATACTCAAGCAAAATCGTTTGTCCAATACAAGCCGTTGCAGGGGTGGTCATAATTTCGCCATCCATATTGCTTTGTTTAATATTTATTTGATGATAAACCGTAACTGAGCAACCGTAACGGTTGGTAACGGTCAAAGAGACATTATAACTTCCCGTATTAAATACTCTTATGGGATCCGGCAGAGAGTTTTTAGCCTGATCATCAAAATCCCATAAATAGGTCAAGTCGGGATCGTTTACGGTGGCGGTAAACTGTATCGGTTTTCCGGGACAGCCTTCCAAGGGTGCATTAATAACAGCCGTGGGTAAAGGTGTCAAGTCAATAGGCAAGGAAGCAACACACGGAAATTCTCCGGGAGAAGAAATTTCAAGTGAAATTGTATGCTGCCCGGGCAATACAGGTACGGTAACTTGTCCGTTATTTCCTGTTCCCAAGGTGTTTCCGTTTAAAAAGAATTCCAAGTTTTGAACGGGAAACCCGGAAACAAATGTAGAAGCATCGTAAAGAGTCAGGTCGTAATGCCCCGGCGTACTGCTACAAGCCACACTATACTTAATATCGGCTATATAAGGAATGATTTCATTTGTGCTGCCCCTCAGTGTGCTTTCGCAGGGATCGTTGTTGATATCTACTCCATTATATATAGCGTCGTAATGAATCATCTTGGTTCCCGGGCTATGATACTGGATAGTTGCGCTAGTATTCGTTTGGCTTATTATAGTACCGCCAATGGCAGTCCAATGGTAACTTATGGGGTTTCCTATAATTGTTGCGGTGACATTAACCAATCCGCAGCCGACAATTTGAGAATTCAAGATTGGACTTTGCCCACTAATGAAGCAATCTAAGTCTGGAGGAAGAGGATCGCAATTCACCTCATCTATATAAATGGTATTGGTTTTTGTGCTGCAAAAGGTTCCATGTACAATGGCGTAATAGCTTCCGAGCTGAGTGGGAGTAAATGCTCCTCCCTGATATGGCGGATTGGACATTAAGTTTCCATCGTGGTACCAATCAATGGATGTACTTGTAGGATAATTGGTATCGATTACCAACATATATTGAGGGTTGATTGGATCACCCTGACAAAACACCTCAACCCCCCCGGGAATGATAGCGGCAACCGGAGCAGGCAATACGGTAATTGAAAAACTTGCGGTAGAGATTCCGGGACAGCCATTTGGTTCCACTATTTTTACCGTGGCAATATAGTTGAGCTGGCCCGTAGCTAAAGTTTTATAGGAATGGGTCGGATTTGTAGTGTTAACAGCCGTATGTCCGTCGCCAAACTCCCACAATATTGAAGACCAAGAGGTCAAACCTCCCGGAACATTAAGACCAAAGGATACCTGTTGATCCCGACAAATAGTATCAGGAGCGGTGATTGTAACATCTGGTGCCATTTGAACAGTAACCTGGAACGTCTCAAAATAAGTCTGCCCGCATATTTCCACTTCTGCCGTAAGCGTAGCCACGGTGGGAACAGGAACATTATTCCACAATATTTCCACTTCATCGCTATGTTCTTGGTCTATCACACTTCCAAGATAATCCGGATTGATGTGCCAAATATATTTGTCTCCCCGGGTTTCATCCACGCTATAAGTACTATAAGTACTTGAACAAACAGTAGAATCACCTGTTATTTCAAAATCAACAATAATTTCAGTCAATGTTTTTCGACCCATTCCGAAGTACAGTTTCTTATTTGGTTACGTGCACGAATCTTAAATGGACCATTGGAGTTAGGATCGAACACTACGGTTACTTCATTTCCCGGGTTTCCGTTGATAATCTGTCCATTATCTACTTGCCAGTGAGCCGTAACATCGTAATTTGAATTGGGGATTTTAAATATTGTGGGCGTCCCCGGACATATTTCATCGGGTCCTTGTATGCCGTCAGGAACAGGTGGGATATTGTCCACATGCACCAAAAACGCTTCGTCTATACAAAAACTTCCATCTACTGAGATAGTGTATCCGCCAGGATATGGAAAATTAGCATGGAACGAGGTGCCACTGTAAGTCTGGACATACCCTTCCGGACCGTTTAGCGTCCAATCGGCATAACCACTATTGCTTAAACCATAATAACTGTCGTCTCCAACACAGAGATAAGGTTCCCCCTTAATTGTTACAATTGGAATAACTTTTATTTCCTTGATTGCCGTACCCCCGCAACCCAATAGGGTGTTGGTGTAATTGGCTGTAAGATAATAAGTTCCGGCAGCATCAGCGCTGAAAATAATTTCATTTTTTTGATCGCTGAGGTGTAATTGTGCATTGGGGCCTTGAACACTCCATTCTACTTCTGTTGTAGGCCATCGGGGTATTGCATAGCGGACTTGTTGTCCCTCACATATCTCTTCAGGACCTTGGATGTCGATGTTATCTCGAATTACCGGCACTTTAATAGTTACCGGTTGCATACAATTAGCATTACAGCTTTCAGGTATAAATGTAAGGTAACCAAAACCATTTCCATCTACATTGTCCCATTTAACATCCACAGAAGCTCCATATTGAGAAATGATTGTACCACCTTCTACAATCCAATTATATTCTTCACAATCTAAATAATACTCAATATCACCATAGACAGGTTTAATTGTATAAGTCTCGATAGTATTTTCACAGACTACACTATTACATTCTATTATCAACCCTTCATCAAGAACTTTAAACAAAATCCTTCTACTACTAGAACAATTGCACTCATTTGTTACGGTCAGGGTAACTTCATAAACTCCCGATTCCGTAAATACATATGAAGGCTCAAAATCCATTAAATAATCAGTGCCACTCGGACCATTAACAGTCCAATGGTGTGATATGAGAGCAGAACCTCCATTGGGATGAGAATAATTCTGAAAAAATATGATTTCGTTTTTACAAACCGTAATTATGCCGGGATTATAATTACTTGGATCATTCAAAAAAGGAGCAATATTAAAATACACTTCGGGAGCTGGTGTTTTTTCAATACAAATTTGTTTTTCAAACATGTCTCCATTTAGCATCTGAATGGAAACGAAGAGACTCCCCCATCCGGCTGAACCCCAATTTACTGTTACTTGGGTATTGGTTGAGTTCGTGATTGTCCCACCGGAAGCGGTAAAATCCACTTGAGACCAATGAAAAGGATTCCCTCCTAACAATTCATAAGTAACTGTACTATTTTCACATACCTTTATACATAGTCCATCGTCTTCTACATTAAAATGGAACACTAATTCTAAATCGGATTCTTGACAACCAACGGCTTTATCCCAAATTATAGCAACCGGCTCTTGGGAAAATCCCGCAAAAGAGACCATAATCATTACAAAAAGCATCTTTAAAACTTTTAATTTTAAAAATATTAGTGTTTTCATAAGAATTAATTTTGACGGATAGTTTATATTTTTCCCTAAATATATACTTAAAAAAATACTAAAACAACAAGATAGTTTTTGTTATCTTCGAGTTAATCTTATAAAATCGATGATTTCAGTAGTGGAATCAAAGGTTTAAGGTTATTGTATTAACCAAGCACTTTAACAAATGATTAACTTTTAAAATTCTTTTTTATATTAGTCTTATAGTTATGAAACAGAAGAATCTCTTTAAAGCAAGAAAAACTGATTTCTAGATTACTTCTCAATTCGGATTCTGCAATCTACGGAATAAATATTTTTCGGCGTTCCGATTAACGGATTGATGTCCATTTCGGCAATTTCCGGGGCTGCTTGAACCAAAGCCGAAAGTCGCTGTACACTATCGATAAACAATTCTTCATCGGTTCCTTCTTTTCCGCGAATGCCTTTGAGAATGGGATAACCTCGGAGCGATTGAATCATTTTCTTGATTTCATCTTTTGACAAGGGATGCAATCCGGAAGAAACATCTTTTAAAACTTCAATAAAAATTCCTCCCAATCCGCAGAGAATCACATGCCCGAAACCGACTTCTTTGACAACGCCAACAAACAATTCGATTCCCGATAATTGCGGTTGAGCCATCACCGCAGTGGCAGCGGGAATAGCCATAAGCTGCTCAAAAATGATCGCTGCTTCCTCTTGGTTTATAACGTTTAAGACCACTCCGGATGCATCCGATTTGTGGAGTACGCCAACTGTCTTCATTACTAAAGGAAAATCGGCGGTTTCAATTGCTTTTAGAAAATCGACTTTATTAGAACTGATAATTTCCGGAACTCGTGGAATTCCGGCTGCGTCTAACAAAAGCTGAGTTTCTTCGGCAGATAAATAACCGTCGGTTGCCCGGTCTATACATTTTCGGATGCTAACAGTATCAATATCGGGCATTTCAAAGTTTTCGGAAGCAGGTTCAGGGGTGTTAAACACTTGAGAAAGCGATTTTCCTAAAACCACCTCATCCGGGAAATGAATATGCCCTTTTTTTAAAAAGTTTTGGATTTCTTTTTCTGCGTTGATTAATGAAGGAAGTACCGGAAAAATAGGTTTTTTGCATATTTCCAATTTAACACTCAGCACGTTGTAAACATTCTGTACGTTAAAAAGTCCGGCACTCCCAAAAACGACAATCATCGCATCGATGTTATCAAATTTGTGTTCGCAATAATCGATAATAATTCCGAGTTGTTCTGCGGTTCCGGTCGCCAAAAAATCAATCGGATTGGAAACAGATGAACCGGGATAGAGGAAACTTTTAAGTTTTTCAGCATCGGCACCTTTTATTTCCGGAATTTTTAATCCCCCTTTTGATAAAGCATCGGCAAGCATGACTGCAGAACCGCCGGCATGGGTGATGATGGCGATATTTTTTCCTTGAAGTTTTTTGTAGTTGAAAATTGAGGCTACGCTCAATAATTGTTCTCGACTGTTGCAATATACAATTCCGGCCTTGTTAAACAGTGCGCGTACCGTCATATCACTGTTGGCGATGGCACCTGTGTGAGAGGTTGCTGCACGACTCCCTGCATCGGTACTTCCGGCTTTGATGGCAGCGATTTTTGCGCCTTTATTAATTAGCGAACGCGTATGTTTTAAAAACCGTTTCGGATCTGAAATACTTTCCAGATAAAGCAATTTAATCAAAGAATCAGTTTCGGGATTAAAAGAAGCATCCATGTGTTCTAAGATGTCTTCCACAGTGGTTTGCGCTTCATTTCCCACCGAAAAAACATTTGCAAAACTGATTCCCAAAGGCATTCCGGCTTCCATAATAAAAACAGCGGTAGCACCCGAACTCGATATTAAATCGCATCCTTTTGAATTAAACGGAGGTATCGGAGCGGTAAAAACACCTTTGTAATGTTCGGTAATTACGCCGATACAGTTGGGTCCGATTAAAGTTCCGTTTACTTCATTTACCATTTTTGCTATCTGTGCTTCCCATTCTTTTCCCTGTTGTTCCGTTTCACCAAATCCGGCGGAAATAATGATAAAACCTTTGGTGTTTTTGGTTTTGGTAAGAATTTCCACTGCGTTGACACAATGTTTTGCCGGAATGGCAAGGATTGCCAGATCCACTTGGGGAAGTAATGAAACAGAAGCAAAACTTTGAATTCCTTGAATCTTGTCTTCATTCGGATTCACTGCGTAAAGTTTCCCTTTATAATTTCCTGAAATAATGTTGCGGAGCATATTTCCTCCTGGTTTTTTGAGGTCGTTGGAAGCGCCGATTACAGCGATGCTCGTGGGTTGCAATAATTCTTGTGCAATCATAAATTATAAAAATAAGGATTAAAGGTAAACCGAATAAAATACGTCGGGAATGATATGAATCAGTATTTGATTAAATTACTAAAAAAGCCTCAATTTCTGATAAAAATGAGGCTCTTTGAAAAAATTTTCTAATCATTTTTAATTTCTCATCCTCGAGAATTTGAAATCACGGCTCTCGAACTCGAACTGTTTCTTGAGGTGTTTGGAGCACTGCCTCGTGAATTTGTACGATTTTGCTGAATTGCAGTATTTCGTGTTGTTCGCGATAGTGTGTTGTTTTTTACCGTAGGCGTACTTCTTACTGCAGGAGTCGAATTTCTGTTTCTTTGAGTCTGAATTTGCGTAGTGTTGCTTCGTACAGGCACACTGTGATTGTTTATCCGCGTGGTGGTTCTGACAGGTGCAGCTGTGACATTTCGCGGTTGACTCACCCGATTGTCATTGTTGTTTTGTCTGTTTGTTTGCGTTACAACATTTGAACGCGTGTTAGTAGCAGAAGTATTTTGTACAGTTGAAGTTGTATTTCTTGTTGTGTTATGAGTTCTGCTATTGGTCATTGCATCGTTATTATTTCTTCCTGTGGTTGCCAGAGTGCCGGATCGGTTGGGATTAAAATTTGTATTGCGAACTATGCGTCCGTCAGGATAATGAATTCGGCTTCCCGGACGATGAAAATCTCTCCGACCGTTTGTGTAGGAATTGTTGTTTCTGTTTTTATAAAATACAATGTGATCTTGAAAACTGTAGCGTCTCGGATTGTAATACCTTCTGTAAGGAAAATTATAAACAATCACGTGATGATATAGAGGACGAACATAATAAACATGCCACGGACGATAGACATAATAAGGATTAAAACGATTGATAAATCCGGTGTGATAAACAAATTCGCCGTATGGATTATAATGAATGTGCAATCCGCCAATTCTAATTAACCTACCGTTGTTATAACTGATTTTTACATTTCCGGCCCGAATAATTCTGCCGTAATAATCATAAAATACAGGCACATTTTCAACTTGAATTACCGCGCCATAATCGTCGTATTGAACGTATGCGTCATAATTATAACCTGCATTATAGCTGATGTTTACATTAGGGGTGCTGATGGTAAACCCTGTTGCTTTTTGAGGACCGACATACATAAAATCAAATTGACCGTCGGGAAAAACAGAGAATTCCACATTCCCTTCAACAAAAATAAAAGCATTGCCATTATATCCTCTGTTGCTTGTCACATTTTTACCACTTGCAAAAACAGAAGTCGTAAATCCAAGAAGCAAGATGCCGAAAATTAAAACTGTCCCTTTCATAATAATAAATTTAGAGGTTCGAAACTTTAGTTTGAATGGCAACCTGTCCAATCAAGCTTTGTATAGTTTTTAAAACAAGCAACGTGCCAAGATTTTTTTATATGAATTTTCATGAATCGTTAATAATTCAATTAAGGCAATTTATAAAGCAAATAAAATTCATTGTATTTGTTTACTTTTGCGCGTTATGACAAAGGAAAAAAAAGTAACCCCTTACAAAGATGCTTCCGGCGGAAAAAAAGAGCAGGTGGAGCAGATGTTCGATACGATAGCCACCAATTATGATGGTTTAAATCGTGTGATATCCTTAGGTTCGGACATTCGTTGGAGAAAAAAAGTCATTAAAAAAGTTCTAGACACTAAGCCCGTTTCCATTCTGGATATTGCAACCGGAACCGGAGATTTGGCAATTCAATTTGCTCAGAAAGCGACTTCTGCCAAAATAATCGGTCTTGATTTGTCTGAGGGAATGTTGACGGTTGCACGTAAAAAAATAAAAGGAAAACCGTATGAATCCATGTTGGAATTTGTAAAAGGCGATTCAGAGAAACTTCCTTTTGAAGACAATAGTTTTGATGCAATTACCGTTTCGTTTGGGATTAGAAATTTCGAGAATTTGGAAAAAGGACTTTCAGAGATACACAGAGTCTTGAAAAAGGACGGGATTTTTGTAATTTTAGAGACTTAGGTACCTACAAAATTCCCTTTTAAACAGGGTTATAATTTATACACAAAAAATATTCTTCCGTTGATTGGGCGCTTATTTTCAAAAGACAAAGTGGCTTATAAATATCTTAGCGAAAGCGCTTCACAATTTCCTTTTGGTGAGAAATTAAACAATATATTGAGAAATATTGGGTTTAAAGAAGTGAAAAATCATCCGCAAACTTTGGGTGTGGCAACAATTTATACAGCGAGCAAATAATATTTTTTTATGAAGAAACTTTTTGTGGTACTCACATTTATACTTTTTGCAGGCAATGTTTCTGCACAACAAAGTTTTTTTACTCGTGAACGATTGACCAATATGGAGAACTTTGATATGAAGCCTCTTAGTTGGGGATATTTCTTGGGCTTTAATTTTTACGATTTTAATTTTGATTACATCAATCAGCAAGAAGATCACAATACCGATATTTTAGTAAAAGAAAGTATTGGTTTTAACGTCGGATTGGTCGGTGATTTACGCATCAATAATAACATTAACCTCAGACTGGAGCCGGGACTCTATTTTACACAGCGTAATTTGACGTTCCCCGGTTTTGTCGAAGCTAAAGATTATTTTAGAGAAGTTAAATCCACATACATACACATTCCCTTGTTGCTGAAAGTTTCCACCAATAGATTGAACAATTTCAAGCCCTTTGTCGTAGCCGGAATTTCAACTGCTTTTAACTTATCAAGTAACGAAAACAATCCCGATGATAACCGTCAGGGAAATTTTAGAATGAAGAGCAACCCGATGTTTTATGAAATCGGTTTCGGAATTGATTTTTATTTGTTTTATTTCAAGTTTACACCTTCAATTCGCGGGGTTTTTGCAATGACCAACGAATTGGTGCCGGATAATGACATCAATAGTCCTTGGACTTCAAATATTGAAAACTTAGCAACACACGCGGTTTTTATAAACTTTACTTTTCAGTAAAAAACGTTTCTTCAACGGTAATTTCTGCGAAATTCATTTAATAAAATCGCGCCTGCAGTGGCAACATTCAGGCTTTCAGTACGTTTGGTTTCGCCGTATTGAGGAATAGCAATGCGCTGGGTAATTAACTTTTCAATTTCGGGACAAATGCCGTTGGCTTCATTCCCTAAAACGAGAATGCCATCCTCCGGTAAATTTATTTGATAAATAGAGGTTCCGTCCATAAACCCTCCAAAAATCGATCGCGTGGATTCGTGAAGATAAACTTTCAAATCGAGATAGTGAATAGAAACCCGAGCGATGGAACCCATACTGGCTTGAACTACTTTAGGATTGTAACAATCTACCGTATCCTGTGAACAAACCAAATCTGCCACCCCAAACCAATCGCACAAACGGATTAGCGTGCCTAAATTTCCGGGGTCTCGTATACCGTCTAGAGCAAGAGTCAAACCTGTTTCTGAAATTGGAGGAACTATGGGCTTTTTAAAAACTGCAAGTGCATTGTCAGGAGTTTTTAAAGTACTTATTTTTTTTAAATCGGATTCAGTAATCACGGTGTGAGGAATAGAACTCCAATTTGCCGAATCTGTAGTATAAAGTTCCACCAATTCTAATCCTTCGGAAATTAGTTCCCGAATGACTTTCGGACTTTCCGCCACCAACAGATTATGGGCATCCCGATACTTTTTCTTGTTTAAACTTGTTATTAACTTTGTTTGACGCTTACTAATCAAAATGTCTTATTTTTGAAGGCTAAATAAACTAAGGCGCACTTGAAGTACACCTTCACAAAAATATCATTTATTTCTGCATTTATAAGCTTGTTTTTATCTTGTAATGCAGTGAAACATGTTCCCGAGGAGCAATACCTCCTTACCGAAAATATTATCTATGTCGACAGTGTGAAAATTACCGACGCCGGTGTGTACAGTCAACTTTCACAAAAACCAAATCCTTCCATTCCTTTTGTCGGAATTCCCTTCGGCCTTCATGTATATAATATGGCCGATTTAAATCCGGAACAAACTTTTGAAAACTGGTTGCATAAAAAACCGAATAGAGAAGAACGCTTGGTGCGATTTTTATCAAAAAAGCAAGTGGACGGAATGGACAGCATTTATTCCGGATTTAACAGGTGGTTGATGAAATCCGGAGATGAGCCGGTGATTATTTCTGATCTTAAAACAATGCGTTCCAAAGAGAGATTGCAGCGTTGGTATGCAAGTTACGGCTATTTTAACAACGAAGTTTCACACAAAGTTATTCCGCATAAAAATAAAGAAAAAAGAGCCAAACTTGCTTTTAACGTCATTACCAACAAGCCCTATATAATTGGTGATACCATTCATCATAACATTGAATCTCCGGTAGTTGATTCCATTTTTCAAGAAAACTTGCATCGCAGTTTTATTAAACCAAAAAAACAATACAATGCTGCCGATTTTGTAAATGAACGTGACCGATTGACGATTTTATTGCGAAATTCAGGGTTGTATCATTTTGATGAGGATTATGTACTTTTTGAAGCAGATACGGTTAACACCAATCACAAAGCCAACATTAGCCTTATCATTCCAAATCGAAAAATTACTACTTCAGATTCAACATATACAGTACCTTTTCAAGCCTATAAAATTGACAAAGTAAGAATTGTAACCGATTATACGGCAAGTACTCAAAACATGCAATTTCAAGATTCTGTCAGGTATCAAGGATATGATATTTTTAGCTATAAAAAAATGCGCTATCGCCCCAAAGCATTAATAGATGCAATTTCCATAGCGCCCGGAGATTTGTACAAAGACATCGATCTTTCGTTGACTTACAGACAAATTAACGATTTGCGAATTTTTAAATATCCCAATATTGTTTATACGGAAAAAGAAGGCGATACTATCGGTCATTTGTTGGATGCCACAATTCTTTTAACCCCTCAAGATTTGTTTACCCTCGGAGCCGATTTCGACTCGTTTACATCTACCATTCAGGATTTCGGGATTAGTTTTAGTGGGAATATGATGTTTAAAAATGTTTTTAGAGGAGCTGAAATTTTGCAGTTAACCGGAAGAGGAAGTTTTGGTTCTTCTAAAGATGCTGCCCATCGCAGTGATAATTTTTTCAATATTTCTGAACTGGGAGCCGATGCAAAGTTGACTTTTCCACGAATTTTGTTGCCTTTTAACACCCAACGTTGGATTCCGAAATACATGTCTCCCAATACTTCCTTTTCAATAGGAATGAGTGCACAAAACAATATTGGACTGGACCGGAGAACATTGAATGGAATTTTGACATACAGTTGGAAACCTTCGCGAACGGTAAATTATTATGTCGATTTGCTCAATCTTCAGTACGTGCGTAATTTGAATCGAGAAAACTATTTTAATGTTTATCGAAACAGCTACAATCAGCTAAATATTATCGCAAGACAAACGGAGCTCACCAATCAAGGTTCTGTAAATCCGGATTATTATACGATTGACGACAATCGGTTTCTTCATTTAACAATTCCCGAAGGAGCAGAAGGTTTTATGGACGATGTACGCGACGGAACAATCAATCCGTATTGGGACGGCGGCAATCCGGTGCAGGCAATAGACAATATATATGAACGAAAAAAGAGACTGACAGAAAACAACCTGATTTTCGCTTCGAATATCACCTTTGTCAAGGACACACGAAGAAATATTAAATACAAAAGTTTTACGCAAACGCGTGTAAAGCTGGAAACTGCCGGAAACGCACTGACAGGACTGGCAAGTCTGACAGGAACTTCAAGGTCTTCCAATGGGAATTATGAAATATTCAATGTTGCGTATTCTCAATATATTAAAGGAGAAGTCGAGTTGATCAAACATTGGGAAATTGATGAAAACAATATTCTTGCATTTCGCGGATTTACAGGTTTGGCAATTCCTTATGGCAACAGTAACAGCATTCCGTTTACACGCAGTTATTTCGGCGGAGGCGTAAATGACAACAGAGGCTGGCGCGCTTTTGATTTAGGACCGGGAAGCAGTGCGGACAAAGATGAATTTAATGAAGCAAACTTCAAAGTTGCTTTAAATTTAGAATACAGGTTTACCGTTTTGGGTTCCTTTAAAGGAGCGCTATTTATTGACAGCGGAAATATCTGGGATGTGGAAAACAACATTACCGAAGAAGCTGCCATTTTTAATACATTAGAAGATTTTAAAGAAATGGCTGTGGCAACCGGCTTTGGACTCAGATATGATTGGGGATTTTTTGTTTTGCGGTTTGATATCGGATTTAAAACACACAATCCTGCAAGACCCGAAGGAGAGCGATGGTTTAAAGAATATAATTTTAAACATGCCGTGTACAACATCGGAATAAACTATCCTTTCTAAAACCAATTAAATTTTCGTAATTTTGCTAACTTTAAAAGTTGTTTTGAAGAAGCCGTTACGGTTATAACATAAATTTTTTAAATTTAAATCAATAATTTATATCATTATTTATGAGTCACGGAATTAAACCTGGTGTAGCAACAGGAAGAGAAGTACAAAAAATTCATCAGTTGGCCAAAGAAAAAGGATTTGCTATGCCTGCGGTCAATGTTGTAGGTTCAAGTTCTATCAATACTGTAATGGAAACGGCTGCGGCTTTAAACTCGCCTGTTATTATTCAGTTTTCGAATGGAGGTGCACAATTTAACGCCGGAAAAGGCTTGTCCAACCAAGACCAAAAAGCGGCCATTGCCGGCGGAATTGCAGGAGCAAAGCACATTCATGAATTGGCAGAGGCTTATGGCGCTACTGTTATTTTACATACCGACCACTGTGCAAAGAAACTTCTGCCGTGGATTGATGGTTTGTTAGATGCTGGAGAAAAATTTTACAAAGAAACCGGAAAACCCTTGTACAGTTCACACATGCTTGATCTTTCAGAAGAAACAGTAGAACATAATATAGAGATTTCTAAAAAATACCTGGAGCGCATGTCCAAAATGGGAATGACTTTGGAAATTGAATTGGGAATCACCGGGGGTGAAGAAGACGGTGTAGACAATACTGACGTCGATTCGTCCAGACTTTATACGCAACCCGAAGAAGTAGCTTATGCGTATGAAGAATTGATGAAGGTAAGCGATCAATTTACCATTGCTGCTGCCTTTGGAAATGTTCACGGTGTTTATAAGCCCGGAAATGTAAAGCTTACCCCGATTATTTTAAAAAATTCGCAGGAATATGTACAAAAAAAGTTTAACACAGCACATAATCCTATTGATTTTGTCTTTCACGGAGGAAGTGGTTCTTCGGTTGAAGAAATCCGGGAAGCCATCAGTTACGGTGTTGTAAAAATGAATATTGACACCGATTTGCAATTTGCTTTTACCGAAGGAATCCGCGACTATATTCTTAAAAACGAAGCATATATAAAAACGCAAATAGGAAATCCGGAAGGAGCAGATTTACCAAATAAAAAATATTACGATCCTCGTGTATGGCTCCGGGAAGGAGAGCGAACATTCAGAGCGCGACTTGAAGAAGCATTCAGAGATTTGAACAACGTCAATACACTGGGTTAATTAAATCATTAACATCATAAATCAATCCCCTATGCCTATGATCCCTTGGTTTAAAAGAACAAAAAAAGGAATACAAACTCCAACAGAACAGAAAAAAGATGTGCCAAAAGGATTGTGGTACAAATCTCCGACGGGAAAAATTGTCGACAGTGAAGAATTGGCAGAAAATTTTTACGTCAGCCCGGAAGATGATTACCACGTGCGCATTGGGAGTAAAGAGTATTTTGAAATTCTTTTTGATGATAATAATTTTAAAGAATTAGATAAAAACTTAACTTCCAAAGATACCTTAGAGTTCGTAGATAAAAAGAAATACACCGATCGATTAAAAGAAGCCACCGAAAAAACGGGACTGAAAGATGCGATTCGAGTTGGCGTAGGCAAATCGATGGGAGAGGACATCGTTATTGCCTGTATGGATTTTGCTTTCATCGGGGGATCTATGGGTGGTGTGGTTGGTGAAAAAATTGCCAGAGCTGCAGACTATGCATTAAAGAAAAAAATACCTTTATTGATAATTTCTAAAAGTGGAGGCGCCCGAATGATGGAAGCCGCACTTTCCCTGATGCAGTTGGCAAAAACCAGTGTAAAATTAGCACAATTGAGTGATGCGGGAATTCCTTATATTTCACTTTGTACCGATCCGACTACCGGAGGTACGACCGCTTCTTTTGCAATGGTTGGTGATATCAACATAGCCGAACCGGGTGCGCTGATTGGATTTGCAGGACCGCGTGTAGTACGAGATACAACCGGAAAAGAATTGCCCGAAGGATTCCAAACTTCCGAGTTTTTGCTGGAAAAAGGATTTCTGGATTTTATTACCCATCGTAAAGATTTAAAAAAGAAAATCAATCAATATCTGGATTTGGTTTTAAATCGTCCGATGCGAAAGAAAATACTGGAAGCTTAAAAATATTTTTAATTAAAATAGCGAATAACAAATAAGTTTTAGTAATTTTGCCGACTTGATTATCAAAGCGGTAATCAATACATAAAAATCATTTTAATAATATTGGCATGTATTTATCAAAAGAAGTAAAAGAAGGGATTTTTGAAAAACACGGAAAATCCAAAAAAAACACAGGTTCCGCAGAAGGTCAGATAGCATTGTTTACCTATCGAATCCAACATTTGACAGAACACCTTAAGAGAAATCAAAAAGATTTTAACACAGAACGTTCGCTTGTTCGTTTAGTAGGTAAAAGACGATCTCTATTAGATTACTTGATGAAAAAAGATATTATGAGATATCGTGCAATCGTCAAAGAATTAGGATTGAGAAAATAAAATTTACAAAGCGGAGATTTTTAGAAGTCTTCGCTTTTTTTAAAAGATTTTTTTATAAGAAAGCACGTTCTTCCATAAGTTTTTCATTGGTCATCCACACATACACACAACACCACGACTAATTAAGACCGATTGAGGTCAATTTATTAACCTCCTTTTTTTATAAAGGAACAATGAAAAACACAATGATACCAAAAGTTTACAGTGAGGTCATAGACCACGGTGATGGAAGAAAAATTACCATTGAAACAGGAAAGCTTGCAAAACAAGCACACGGATCCGTAGTTGTACGTTGCGGAAAAGCCATGTTGCTTTGTACAGTCGTATCCAATTACGAACAAAGTGATGTGGATTTCCTACCTCTAACCGTTGATTACAGAGAAAAATTTGCCGCTGCCGGACGTTATCCCGGAGGTTTCTTTAAAAGAGAAGCAAGACCCAGTGACGGAGAAGTCCTGACCATGAGAATTGTGGATAGAGTGCTTCGCCCTTTATTCCCTTCAGACTATCATGCAGAAACTCAAATTATGATTCAATTGATGAGTCATGACGAAGAAGTCATGCCGGATTCATTGGCCGGTCTTGCTGCATCCACAGCAATCCAACTTTCTGATATTCCGATTGAATGTCCAACTTCAGAGGTGCGAGTCGGCAGAATTAATGGCGAGTTTGTTGTAAATCCTTCACATTCACAACTCAAAGAAAGCGACCTTGATATGGTAATCGGTGCTTCTGAAGATTCTGTGATGATGGTTGAAGGAGAAATGGATGAAATCTCTGAAGAAGAAATGGTCGAAGCCATCAAATTTGCTCATGAACATATTAAACTTCAAATTCAAGCGCAACTTCGCCTGGTTGATGCGGTGGGAAGAAAACCGACCAGAGAATATGATGCAGAACCAAAAAATGAAGAATTAGAGAAAAGAATTCACGATTTTGTATATAACAGAGTCTATGATATTGCAAAATCAGCAAGCACCAAACACGATAGAAGAGAAGCATTTTCTGCGATACAAGAAGAATTGCTGGGTACATTTTCTGAAGAAGAGTTGGAGGAATACAACGGAATGATAAAGAAGTATTTCAACAGTTCAGAAAAAGAAGCCATTCGCGATTTAACCTTAAATGAAGGTTTGCGTCTGGATGGTCGTAAAACTTCCGAAATTCGTCCGATTTGGTGTGAAATCGATTACTTGCCTTCAACCCACGGTTCTGCAATTTTTACGCGTGGAGAAACGCAAGCTTTGGCAACAGTAACTTTGGGAACTTCACGCGAAGCAAACGTAATCGATATGCCTTCTTATGAAGGTGAAGAAACATTTTATCTGCACTATAATTTTCCGCCTTTTTCTACCGGAGAAGCAAGACCCATTCGCGGAACTTCACGACGTGAAATAGGACACGGAAACTTAGCGCAACGTGCATTAAAACGCATGATTCCTGAGGATTGTCCTTACACGGTTCGTATTGTTACAGAAATTTTAGAATCAAATGGTTCTTCATCAATGGCAACCGTTTGCAGCGGAACTATGGCGCTTATGGACGCCGGGATTCAACTAATTAAACCGGTTTCAGGAATTGCAATGGGCCTCATATCGGATGCTAAAACAGGTAGACATGCCGTGCTTTCTGACATTTTGGGCGATGAAGATCATCTCGGAGATATGGATTTTAAAGTTACGGGAACTCGTGATGGAATTACAGCTTGCCAAATGGATATTAAGGTGAAAGGTTTGTCCTACGACATTCTTGTGCAGGCATTAAAACAAGCCAGAGACGGAAGATTTCATATTTTAGATAAAATAGAAGAAACAATTTCACAACCACGTGAAAATGTAAAACCGCATGCTCCTAAGATTGTTTACACCAGCATTCCTGAAGATTTGATTGGTGCTTTTATTGGACCCGGCGGAAAAATTATTCAAGAGCTTCAAAAAAGAACCAAAACCACCATTGTAGTAAATGAGGAAGAAGGCAAAGGAATTATTGAAATTCTGGGAACCGATCAAGCGGGAATCGATGAGGTGTTGCGAGCTGTAGAATCTTTGGTGTTCAAACCCGAAGTAGGCAGTGTCTATGAAGTAAGAGTAGTGAAGATGCTTGATTTTGGAGTTGTTGTCGAATATTTAGAAGCTCCCGGAAATGAAAATTTACTACATATAAGTGAATTGGCGTGGGAACGTACAGAAAGTGTTGAAGATGTAGTGAAATTAGGCGATGTTTTTGACATCAAATATATGGGCATCGATCCTCGAACCAAAAAAGAGCGTATTTCGCGCAAAGTACTTTTGCCAAAACCGGAAGGATATCAGCCGCGTCCGCCTAGAAACGACAGAAACGATCGCAACGATCGAAATGATAATAGAAGTGGGGGAAGAGATAACCGCCACCGCGGACGAAAATAATATTTTAAACACTTCTTTAAAATTTGATAAAAGCCTTCGTTTTCACGAAGGTTTTTTATTTCGATTATAAAAATCTAAATCTCTTAGAACTGATTTTTAATTCAACTTCCTGTTTTTTAATGAGTTGCACCTGCAGAAAATAGCGTGTGGGCTATAAATAAATTTTTTCAGTTCGTTTGTAACCTTTTTCACTTTTTTACGTATAACCTAGTACACTGGGAGAATCCAAAAACACATAAACGAGAGGAATTTTATTCATGAGACAACTTAAAATTACAAAACAGGTTACCAACCGAGAAACTGCATCTTTAGACAAATACCTTCAGGAAATCGGGAAAGTTGATTTAATCACTGCAGATGAAGAAGTCGAATTGGCGCAACGCATTAAAGCAGGAGACAAACGCGCTTTGGAAAAACTTACAAAAGCCAATTTGCGTTTTGTGGTTTCTGTAGCAAAACAATATCAAAATCAAGGGCTTACATTGCCGGATTTGATTAATGAAGGAAATTTGGGATTGATCAAAGCTGCCCAACGTTTTGACGAGACCCGCGGATTTAAATTTATTTCTTACGCCGTTTGGTGGATCAGACAATCGATTTTGCAAGCCTTGGCAGAACAATCTCGTATTGTGAGATTGCCTTTAAACAAAATTGGCAGCATTAACAAAATCAATAAAATGTACGCTTATTTAGAACAAGCCAATGAGCGTCCGCCTTCACCCGAAGAAATCGCCAAAGAATTGGATATGACCATCAGCGATGTTAAAGAATCGCTCAAAAACTCCGGGCGTCACGTTTCGATGGATGCACCTCTGGTTGAAGGAGAAGACAGCAACCTTTACGATGTGTTGAGAAGCGGTGAAAGTCCGAATCCCGACAAATCTCTAATTCATGATTCATTGCGAACTGAAATAGAACGCGCTTTGGATACACTTACGCCGAGAGAAGGGGATGT
Source organism: Bacteroidota bacterium (assembly GCA_012522045.1). GTDB lineage: Bacteria > Bacteroidota > Bacteroidia > Flavobacteriales > Flavobacteriaceae > JAAYLC01. Next base: position 792 of record JAAYLC010000207.1, on the reverse strand, counting down.
CATCAGATTGTATTTCGGACTTGGTGGCCAACATCCGATGACCTTAGAAGAAATCGGAGCTACGTTTGATTTGACCCGCGAACGCGTCAGACAAATTAAAGAAAAAGCAATCCGAAGATTAAAACACACTTCAAGAAGTAAAATTTTGATGACCTATTTGGGATAGAATGCAACCAAAAACCTCTGAAAAATTAGAGGTTTTTGATTTTATAACGTGTGGAAGCATGAAAAAAACAGTTTATTATTCTCGAGTCGATTGGTTTATTCGCATCGTATTTCTTTTAATTTTTGGCTTTATCGGCTATGAATTGTTTGTTGAAGGATTTTCTTTTATAGCATTGTTGTTTTTATTGATTCCGTTGTTGTTTGTGATATTTATTATTCAATCTATTAAATATACAATTCAAGATGAGATTCTTACAGTTTCTGCAGGTTTTTTAATTCATGAAAAAATTCCTGTCAAGCAAATTAAAGAAATCAGAAAATCAAATTCAATTTTAGCGGCACCTGCAGCATCGCTAAATCGAATGAATATTATTTATTCAGATTCCGATTCGATATTAATTTCTCCAAAAAGTGAAAATACTTTTATAGAGCATTTATTATCGATGAATCCAACTATCGTAATAGATGATAAAATTCATCGCGTTTGATTTTTATGATGGTGAACTCATTTAAACTTTTAGCAAGATAAGAGCAAAAGCCAAATAATGCCAATTCAACCAGGAATTGTCCAAAGTGTCAAATCTGACTAATAACGTCCTAAAACTGTCTATCCAAGCAAAAGTTCTT
>JAAYLC010000060.1 GCA_012522045.1 Bacteroidota bacterium | reverse complement strand
TTTCCTGCTAAAGTTATAAAAATAGCCCAGATTCCCATCAAAATTGCTACGTAAAATAGGATAGTTGCCTTTTTGGTTTGAAAGAAGTCATTATATTTTATCTTCTGATTTATTAAATCCTCACCACCTTTTTCGAAATTATTATGGATTTTAATGAAATTCTTAAAGTCATTGGTTAGAATTTCAAAATCATCATCTTTATAAAAAAATCCATTTTTAGATATACTAAATGCAGTATTGTGATAAAGTAATAGTTTGAAAATTTCATGATTTCCGAATGTGAAGTCAGAAAATCCTCTGACATACTTCATTGAAATGGTTTTTTCTTAAATGAAAATGCTTCTTTAAGTTTAAAAATATACGATTTGTTAGATCAAAATATAAATTCCCGCCGCTTGATTTCAGAGTCTTACATAGAAGATTATCAGTCCGTTATGTTGCAACGTTATTTTATGTTGAGTTTCAGCTATAAGTTTAACACGATGAAAGCGCGTAATGGTCAGGCGCAATGAATTGTAAAATGATTAACTAAACTTTTTTAGGTGTCTCATTTACAACAGCGATTTTATGATTTGCGGTTTTCCTGATGGAGAATTCGGAATGTGATTTGTCTCTTCAAAAATAATTTTTACTTGATGGTCTGTCAATGCATTTATTTTTTCTTCTATTTCCGATAGGGTGTTGTCTTTCAACGGAATTAAGTCGTCTGTGATGTACTTTATAGTCATTTCATCCGGTTGTTTTTGAATAATTTGATATTGTTTTATGTCCGGATAATACTCGATGATTCCTGTAAAACTGTGTACAATCAGCGTTTTTCCGTGAGGCGTTTTAACCACATCGGTTTCTCTTCCGACGATTCTTTCCAACAACGGATAATTGAATTTTCTGTTTTTGGGATATTTCTCTTTCGGGAGTTTCACGGCTAAATCTCCTAATTTGTAACGAATAAAAGGTTGCGCTCGATTTGAAAAGCAGGTAACCAAAACGTGACCGAGTTCGCCGTCTTTAACTTCATTTCCGTGGTCATCGATAATTTCAATATGAACGTGCGGTGAGGAAATATAGTAGTATGGAATATCATATCGGCAAGCCATTAAAAAACCTTCGGCACATCCGTAAGTATCAATGACAAGGGGAGCGTTAAATGCTTTTTTGAAATTCTCTTCAAAATGGGGGAATAATTTATCGCCGAGTGAAATAATAGTTTTAATCGGATGAGTGAGGTTGTTTTTTACAAAATATTCGGCCAGTTGATTAATGGCGGAAGGATAACCAATTATAAAACGTGTTTTATCTTTTTGAATTTCTTTATAGATTCTCTGATAATCGGAATCATTTAACGCAAATGCTTCTTGATAATTCACCCTGAAAAAAATATCTTTCAATTTTTTTGGCAAAGTTCTGTTTGGTGATATTCCAAATTGCAAAACTGCATCACCAAATCTAAAACCGCCCCACATATACCAATGCGAACTGATGCCTTGAAGGTAAAATACATTTTTCTTTTCGGAGTAGCTGTACGATTGCACGCCACTGCTGCCACTGCTAAAATTCTTGGTTAAATCATTGATGCTAAATTCTTTGGAAACGAGATTTTCTCTTTCTTGACGAAGGAGTTCTTTGGTTAATATCGGGAACCTTTTTAAATTCTCATAAGGACTTTCATTTTCCCGATAGCCGATGTCTTTATAAAAAGGGACATTATTTATAGAATAACGTAGTATTTGTTGTAGTTTTTCTTCTTGAATAGCGCGTAATTCCGATTCAGAAAGCGTATCGTATTCATTCCATTTTTTTAACGATTTGAGATAGTTTCCTCCAAAGATTACATCTCCGAGAGGCAATACAACACGTCTTACAAAAGAAGCATACATAATCAGTTTAAGGTTGGTTTAGTATTTTGAATTCCAATGAAATGCAAAAGTCATTTTTACAAACAGATTTTGCTATTTTTCAGCAAATATACTAATCGGATTTTTCATTTATACTACTTTCCTATGAAATCGGTAAGTATTCCTATATTGTATCTACTTCTGGTTTACATTTTCTCAAATCGTTCTGTGTGCGTATAATTGGAAGGGTAGGCACCTACTTGCAACAAGATCGGGCGAAGGACAAATTCAAACTCCAAAGTTTTTACTTTTCCGTTTCTGTCAAAATGAAATTGTAAAAACTCTTCACGCAAAGCACGGTTTTTCCACACAGCTCGGTAGGTGTCGTAATGCCAATGTTCCAATTCGGCCTCTAAATTGGTGTCGTCCCAGAAGCGAATTTGCAATTTATTTCCTTGTAAAAACACTTCTGCTTTTCCGTAACCGTCTGACTGAAAAGTTCCCGTATAGTCCTTGTTTTTCAATCGCGGTTTGGTATTTTTGATACGTGCATTGTGAATTTTTTCACGCGCTTCTTTTGCTTGCTGATATTGGTTTTGATAATTTTTCAGATAAATTTTATTCCAATCTCGTCCGGATTCGCCCAGATAATTGTCAATTATTTGGTACGCTACTGCAATTCCCAATCGATTAAACACGTTTCCGACCATCACCACGCCCAAATCCAATTCGGGTACCAAATACATAAAGGTATTGAATCCGTCGGTCGCACCGCTGTGAGTCCAAATTCTCTTGTTTTTGTAATCGAGGATATTCCAGCCTAATCCATAACTGGATTGTGGTGCCATTGCATCTTGCGGGATGTGTGCAATCTGCGGTTTGTGGATTTCATTCATTTGCGTCTCGCTGACAAGCGGTTTCAACATATCTGAAGTTCCTAACTGCATCAACATCCATTTATTCAAATCGTTTACAGTTGAATTCACCCCGCCTGCAGGGCCGGCATTGTCCCAATTTCTTCTTGAAATAGGAACGACAACGCCATCGATTTCTTGATGTGGATAAGCAATATTATTTTGTTTTTCCATGGCAATAATCGAAGTGGTGGTACGCTTCATTTCTAAGGGTTCAAACAACTCTTGCTTTAGAAAATCATCCCAAGTTCTTCCGTCAACATATTCAATGATTTGTCCGGCTAAGGAATACATCACGTTATTATAAACATACGCAGATCGAAATGGTTTTTCAAAATCCATATACCGCATTTGATACAGCACTTCATCTCGTGATTTTTGAGTCATAAACTGCAACCTGTTTCCTAAAATTCTTCCCAATCCGACACGGTGTATCAAAGCATCACGGACTGTTATTTCACGTGTAACCCACGGATCTTTTAATTGAAACCACGGAATGTGCTGAATAATCTTATCATCCCAATCCAATTTCCCGCTATCAACCAAAATCCCCAAAGCTGCAGATGTCATATTTTTACTGACGGAGGCGATGCTAAAAACTGTGTTGGCATCTACAGGTTCGCCACTTCCTAAAGTTCTTTCGCCAAATCCTTTTGCATAAACAACCCTGCCGTCTTTGACAATTCCCACTGCCATTCCGGGAATTTTCCAAGCTTTTCGACTGTTTTCCAGCCATTGGTCAAAATTTTCGGGCAATTGGTTTTGAGCAACTGATGAAAGTGAAAGTGAAAAAATAAATAAGACGAACCAGAGTGTATGAATCCGTAAAGTCATAAGAAGAAATTTTAGCAAACAAAGTTATAAAAATTAAGTTGAGAAACTTGATAAGTCATAATGCACCCGCTTAAAACACCGGCTTTCAGCGCATAATCATTCCATGTTCCTAAGGCTTATAAAAAAACCAAACCCTCCACACTTAAAAGTGCAGAGAGTTCAGCTCCTAACTTAATCTATGGTTAATTATTACTACAACCCTATACAAATAAAATTAAAATACGTGTTAGAAGTTAAAACCCAAGCGGGCACCGGTATAAGAAAAACTGCCGCCTGTGACTGAAAAAGTTTCATAGCGTATTCCTAATTCCAACCAATTGTATTGCACACCGATAGTTGGTGCAAACGTCAACCCGCTGCTTGTATACTTTACAAGCTCGTCGTTTCCTCCACTTCCGTAGGATGAAAATGAACTATACCCTATTTCACCCATTACAAAAAAGTACTCTTTGAAAATAAATTTATAGCCGGCTTTAAATGGTATTTGTGTAGCAACTTTTAAATCATCCTCATCATCAAATGATTTTGGGGTAAAAACAACGGCTCCAGAAGTTAAGGTGGCAAATCCCGGTCCTACTTTATAGGATGCTCTCAGCGTCTATCCGCCTCCGGCTCCGTAGCCAAGCGCCAAAT
>JAAYLC010000076.1 GCA_012522045.1 Bacteroidota bacterium | reverse complement strand
GTTTATAACCACTGCATGTGTGTAAATGCGGGAAGGGAACAAAATGTTATCTCTGAGCCAGAAGACCTATATAAGAGTTATACTTACATTCCTCCGATTTAGAGGGATTAAGAGCTATCGCACACTGTTAGTAATAATCCTTTCTATTCGTTGAGTAGAAAGGATTTTTTAAATTCTCCTCCTTGTGGTGATAGGACTTCAATAATACTTAATGAAACTTCAATATTTAATTTTTCGGGATACTGCCATTTGAGCATTTGCTCTGCCCGAATAACCTACTCCTTCATGACACAGGATAAGTGTCAAACCATTTCTTCTTTGTATTGTCAAAGAAGCTCCATTTCTCAAAACAAAAGAGGGCCGGCCGGCCCTCTTTTGTTATCCTCTTATTTTTTTTCTGATTTCGCTTTTTTCAATAAAACTTTCAATCAAATCAACACATCCATCTTCCCCCAACATACCGCTGTCAAGTGACAGATTGTAGTTTTCAGCTTTGCTCCACTCTTCATCGGTATAGTAGTTGTAGTAATTCTTTCTGCGTTTGTCGGTTTTATGAACCAACTCTTCCGCCTTAGCTAAGGACAGGTTGTTAATTTTTGAAACTTGGTGAATTCTTTCTTCCATATTGCGGTGAATAAAAATGGAGTATAAATCCGGGTCGTCTCGTAAAATGTAATTGCCACAGCGTCCTACAATAACGCAGGATCCGGCTTCTGCAATTTTTCTAATTTCTTTGGATTGGGCGATAAAAATTTTATCTATAATCGGCAATTCCATAATCGGCGAAAAACTGCCGGCACCTAAAAAAGAATTCGCTACAAGAGAATAAAGCAAGGAGTTGCTTGGACTTTCCTCCAGGTCTTTCACAATTTCAGGATTTAAACCGGTTTTTTTTGCACTTTCATAAATCAAGGCACTGTCATAAAATGGGATCTTTAATTTTAATGCCAATCGCTCACCGATGTTTTTACCCCCGCTACCAAACTGGCGAGAAATTGTAATAATTTTTCTGGTCGACATTCCTCTTTCCTCCTCTGTAGTCATGCGTACTGTTGTTACAGTATCATTATCTCATAAGCACCCAATTGTGTAGGGTGAATACTCTTTTCTTGTATAAATCATATCAAACCATCATGAATATCAACTTAAATTCTTTAAAACCCCATGCTTTCGCAGCATAAAATGCGAAAGCATGGGGTTCATGCTAATAATTTGAATCTATTAACGTGTTTCTCTATAATAAGCATAGGTCATAGGCTTGCCGTCGGTCAGATCTTTACCTCCGACAACTTTACCTACGAACATTAAATGTGTTCCCAATTCCGTGACGCTTTCGACTTCGACCTCAACAAAAACCAATGCTTCCGGCAATCCGGGGCAACCGGTTTCTTCACCTAAAAAATGGTCGATGCCTTCAAATTTGTCCGTTACATGACCACTCTGAGAGCCAAAATGTTTGACGATGTCGTGATTGTTTTGACCTAAGATGGAAACCGCAAATTTCTTAGTGTTTTTGATCATT
>JAAYLC010000206.1 GCA_012522045.1 Bacteroidota bacterium | reverse complement strand
TAAGGCAGTGGCTTTAAGATTGACATCCCTTTTAGGGCTTACAGCAGCGGGACTGTTCAGGATTTACACCTGATTCCCTTTTAATCCTCTACTCCGAAAAGAGGTGTATGAGGAACAAGATGGTGCATAATTAAGCATTATTTCGACAATGTCAATTTTAAGAGTAATAAAACTGCAATCTGAGATAAGTGACACAATTCAACCGTATCCGCCGGGTGAGGCCATACGGTCTCTCTTTCCAATACTAAAGGACTATAAGTTATTCAAGCTGTCAAAATAGTTTTTCAATTTATCTGTTATTATTAATCGTTTCAATTTACTAAAATCATTTTTTTTGTCAAAATGCTGTTGTCTATGTCAACGGAAAGAATGTAAACTCCATTTGCATAGGAGCTTATATCAATCGTATGGTCAGGTTGTTTAATATTAGAAGCCTGATAATATAATATGCCTTGTGAATTGAAGATTTTTATATTATTTACTTGATGACAAGAAAACTTTAAATTTAATAGGCCTTTGTTTGAATCCGGATATGCTATAAAAAATGTCCTTTCAATAATGTTTTCATCTATAGATAGAGGCATACACTCTTCAGTGAATTTCGTATCTAAATAAGCTAGACGATTTGCAATCCAGGAAGACATATAATTTATATCATTATTATTATAGTTGTAATTTGTCCAAGCCAAGTTTTCTCTACTATATACCCCATTAGCTTTTAAATAATTATGATTTAAAGTGAATAAAGACATTAGTGAATCAACAGTAATAACTGTTGATCGTAATTCTAACCATTTATTTTTCAGTTGGATTCTAAATCCATCTGAACTGCAATCATATGTTAATCTGTTATAAAGACCATTCGAAAGTAAATCATTAGTCCTGCTGTCGTTTGTACCATTCCATTTAGTTCCAAAGCAACCATCTAAATCCCAGGGTACATAGAAATATTTATCATTAGAAGTGTATTTTGCTATGTAAATATTTTTTCCTGTGTTGTCAGTAGCCCGGAGTAGATTTAGAAAAATATAGTAATCAACTAAATTATTAAGGTCAAAACGGTTTTTATATTCATTAAAAAAATCTTGGTTTGAAGAGTTGATAACGAAATTTACTAGGTTATGTAGCTTTGCCCAATTGATTTCTTCAATAGGATGTTTGTATTCAAAGCCACTCCATACGAGAGAATTGTTATTATAACTCGGAACAGCAGTAAAAGTACTTGCACCCCCCTCCCAGGAAACACCTTTATATAACTCACCTCTAATGTTTCCATTATATTTCTTTAGTTTCAATTGTTTTCTATCCACCTTTTCCCCTAAACAATATAAACCCCTATATTCATTGTTGACAAATAGTTCTACGTATTTCATTCTTATACCATTTATTGCCTTAGGTTCTTGATTTTGATAATGAAGGGTGTTTATCATGCGCCATAAATCATTACTTGTTTTGCTTCTTATTCGTAAAGGTTCGTTGTACATGGCTTGTAAATTCCAGTCATCGTCACTTCTCATTCCCAATAAAGAATGGTCTACTGTTTCTGTTCCTGTTGAATCCGTCCAGAACTCAATTTCCATAGATTTTTTAGGTAAAGATTGAGACCAGCCGCCTCTATATTGAATGCCTATATGGAATTCCAGGAAACTTTGATTGGTTTCTATCATCGAAAAATAGGCCAAAACATCTGGCTCGTCAACTATAGTATGGTTAGTGGTTATGCTTATTATTGGTAATTCTGTAAAATAAAGTAAGTGATAAGCGTTTTGTGACGGAATAAAAATGGAATATGCTGTACCAATCTCTATGGATGAAACTGGAGTTGAAAACTCACAAACTTCATTAAGTATTATGTGTGTTTTAGTGTTTGTCCAAGTTGAATTTACTAATCCCACAGCAAGATTCGTTAAAACCAAATTTTTATCAAAATCAATGAAATATTGATTTCGATCAATCTGAATCGTATCATCAGCATTAACGGTAGTTGCTAAGGCCAATAAAGCTAATGTAATGAATATTTTTCTTAAAGACATATCTCATTGTTATTTTAATTTCCGATTTTCATGAACCACAAACGCTCGCATACCTATACCTATGAAACCCGCATCACTATACCATGTGAGGCATTATCTTTATTAACCCAGCGCCATTAATATCCCTGTTGACTCATAAGCTTAGTTTTTATAGTTTTATGTGTGATTCGTTGGACTTGGGAAAATACTGAATAATACAGGAATTATGATTTGTTCAGCCTTTTCTAGAAGCGGTTCGTACATTTAGTCCTCACACGCCGTATGTTTAAAATAATTACCTTCTTCATCAATCACATCGTCTGAAAAAAGGATACGAGAAGTATTCGCCTTGTCTGTGAAAGTCAGAAGTCTAAATTCTCTGCTATCATAACTGAAATTTACATTGATATTCTCTTGGTCAATATTACATCCTTCTCCGCTATAATGTCCCTCTTTTGCTAATGTGTTCAATATTGACTCATGTTTTTTTATTAAAGAATCCAGTGCGGAATCAAAATCATTGCCTATTTTACTTTGATATGTTATTGTTGCACAACCATTGCCAATTGTAAATGTTTTATCCTTATTAAAAATAGGTTCTTCTTGCATATATACATTACTTTCATCCGGACAACACCATGTTCTTAAATAATAATTACCTTTCGTGTCAAGTACGTCTGAGTACATTCCACAATCGCCATAAGTTATACCCAAAAATATTCTATTGTCGTAATCAAATAAAACCTTTAATGGTTCTTTGGTTATTTCCGAAGAAATACCTTTTAGTTTCCGAAGAGAATCCAGTGCGGAATCAAAATCATTGCCTATTTTTCCGGTAAATTCAAGCGTTTCGCAAGGTCTTTCTTTAATTCTGATTTGGGTTAAATCAGGCGATATTTCAGGATTTTTATCACACGCAACAAAAAGTGTTGCAAATAAAATGGGAAATATTATCTGTTTCATTGCACTCTATTTTACCTCAATTAAATAATCTTTTTTATTCTCATACTCAGAATCGTTATTTGACCGTTTATATAATAAGGTTATTGTGCTTGCCCCTTTCTTTTTACCTATAAATGACCAAATTTCTACACCTGTTGCGCCTCTTCTTGTAAACTACACCTTCTTAGGACAGTTTTGATTTAAATTGTAAACTAAATGATTTTTATTTATATCACAAAATATTTTTAAAATTAATTTTATAAACATTCTGGCGAATTTTGTCGGAACTGCCAAAGGTGTTCGCAGCAACTTAGACAATCCGTAGTAATGACTTCATCCTTGTACTGTTGTGAGTCGGACAACCGGGTTGTGTGAACAAAATGTTTATCTCGTTTTTGGGTAATGCTATAATGCCCGGTAAAGCCACATTCATAGCCTCTTTAGCTATTCTGACTAGATTTTACTCTTTCTCGATGATTGCCTGATTTTGTCGGCGTAAGGTAAATGAACGAAAAAGAGGATGACTTTTCAGTCACCCTCTCTCATTTTTGATTGAATATGCCATTATTCGATGGCAATATTCTTGACGGCTTTAGCCTGGCTTTCTGCCGAAACCTTAGGAATGTTGATTGTCAGCACGCCGTTCTCGACTTTGGCTTTAATGTTTTTATGG
>JAAYLC010000075.1 GCA_012522045.1 Bacteroidota bacterium | reverse complement strand
CATACCTACGGCACTAAGTTTGCTCCGGTATATAGAAAAAGAGATGCACCGCAGGAGAAAGGTTTTATATGAGGCGGGGGTAGTGAAGATTCAGGACTACAAAGGGAATATGCCGTACTTCGTATTAATCATAGATGAGTTCGGGTTGTTTAATCCTAAAGGAGTAACAGACAAACAGGAGAAAGAGATGCGCCAAGAGTGTCATGCTATAGTAGCCAATATTGCACAGTTGGCTAGGAAAGTAGGAATTCATCTAGTAGTAGCTTGCCAGAGACCAGACAGGGATGTTCTGCCGGGGCTAATCAAAGGAAACATTGATGGCAAACTTTCTTTTCGTACTATCAACCGAACCAACAGTGAAATTATTCTTGACGATGGTGCAGCTGCGGATCTTCCAAACATCCAAGGCCGGGTCATATGGCAAGTAGGTAATATTCAGACTGAATGTCAAGTAATGCTCTGTTCCCCCGAACAGTCGAAAAAAATACTAAAGGAAAAGGGGGCAATTCGGGGTGACTGGTTTAAGCGCAAGAGAAATCGGCTTGCGGCGGGATAGCAAAATTATAGAAACCATAGAAAAGGTAATAGCATTGACCGCAGAGCAAGTGCGGGTAATGTTTTTCCCGTATGAGCAGGGGCTTAGAAAAGCGCAAGAACGGTTGCGCAAACTATACAAAAGCAAAAAACTGAACCGTACCAAGTTGGAAGATAACTCCTATGTCTACTACATCGGGAAAAAAAGGGGGGATTTTGAACATTTAGTAGGAACAAATTGGTTTTATGTGTGGTTTATCTCCCGCAAATGTTGGTGGGAAGAAATCGAGAGGTGGGATCTAGAACAAGACTATGGGATTCTCCGGTGTGACGGTTTTATGGCGGTTAAGAACACCGTAACAGAAGAACATAATTTTTATTTTGTAGAATATGACCGTTCTAATAATAAGTTTGACAAGGTAAGAAAGTATGTAGAATTTTATGAGCAAGAAAAGTACGAAGGTTTTTGGTGGGTTGAATATACTAAGAAATTTCCTGTAATCAACATCATCACTACAGACGAACAGCGGCTACAAGTTATCCAAGATGCCATTAAAGAAGAAAATACTGCCGGACTTAGGTTTAAGACCTGCCTCGTTGATGAGATGAAGGAAGTGAGAAGGAGTGCCAGTTGAATTTTGGTTGGTGGTGGGTTTGATTTTTGTAGGTTGGTGGTGTAAAGAGAAAGGTTATTTGGGCCGATGGTTTTATTCTTTATTGAACGTGATCGGTTTTGGAATACTTGCTTGGATGGTTTGGAAGTTAATACGAACGATTGTTTGGTTGCCCATTTAGTTGCCGAAATGCAATTAAAAATGTAATTTTAGATTGTTGATTTTATAGGAAAGTTTGTTCTTATGATCCCTGAAAGCCTTGTGGCATAAGGATTATTTAGATTTAATGAAAATCAGTTTTAACCAATATTAAGTAAACCTAATCACTCGTAATGAGCAGGTCGTCGGTTCGAATCCGACCATCAGCTCCAAGAAAAACCTTATAATAACAAGGCTCCTAGTATAACTAGGAGCCACAATAGTTTTACCGGTTGCCCATTTAGTTGCCCAAATTAACTTTATTTTGTATTTAACATTTTTTGTAGGATTTGAACTGCTTCTTGTTGTTTGTCTGGATAGAGGTGTGAATAAGTATCATAAGTTATTTGTATGCCACTATGTCCTAAACGTTCCGATATTAATTTAATGTCAACACCTGCTTTAACCAGTAAACTGGCGTGAGTGTGTCGGAGACAATGAAAGTTTAATCTCGGAAGTTTGTTTCGAACAAGAAATTTTGGAAACCATTTACTAGGTGTGTCGGGGTGAAGTGGTTTACCGTTTTTTTGGCAGAACACTAAACCATCTTCATCCCTTTTTTCGTACCCTTCGCCGAAAAATAATTTATTTTCAATCTGTTCTGCTTTATGCGTTTTTAAAATCTTGATAACATCTTTATCTATATCTATTATTCGGCGTGATTTTTTTGATTTTGGTGGTTTGAAAAAATAGCCTTTTGTTTTGGAAGACCCTAATGTTTGTCTTACCGATATTTTTTTATTTAGAAAATCAATATCTTGCCACCTTAATCCTAGCAACTCACCTCTTCGCATACCGGTTCTAACAGCAACGAACAGCAGTGTATAATACGGGGTTTTTTTTGCGGCGTTGAGCATTATTGCGATTTGCTTTTCATCTAGTATTTGTACTTCCGTATCAATATCATCATCTGTTATTTCATTAGTTATTCTAGGTGATTTGACTTTGTTTACTGGATTTTCTCTAATTAATTCATCTGCTACAGCATCATTTAATGCTTTCCGTAACACCCTGTGGTGATAATCTATTGAATCTTGGCCTAAAGGATCACCTTTTCTTTTACTATGTAGACAACCTTGTTCGATTATTTTTCTGTAGAAATTTTTTATCTGTAATGGTTTTAGTTCTTCGAGAGGTATTTTCCCTAATAATGGTATAATGCGAAGGTTTATAACTTGTTCATATCTTCTATGTGTGTGGGGGGATAGTGTTAGTGAATGGTTGTCTAACCACTGCGTAAGATATTCTTCTAAAGTTAGTCCTGTCGGT
>JAAYLC010000053.1 GCA_012522045.1 Bacteroidota bacterium | reverse complement strand
GCCCATTCGTGAACCGTATCGCTTTGCCGAGTTATTTTCTAAGAAAAAAAGCAAAACAATCAGCAAAGGAATTATTCCAAAAGACAAAATTTCATTCTCCGAAAAACTTTTACTTTTTATACGCGGAAACTTTTTTATTCCTGATGCACGTGTTTTCTGGGTAAAACCTTCGATGAAATACCTTCTGAAGTATTTAAAAAATAATCCTGTTGATGTTGTAATCACGACAGGACCTCCGCACAGCATTCATTTAATTGGACTGGAGTTAAAACATACATTAAATTGTAAGTGGATGGCAGATTTTCGAGATCCTTGGACCACCATTCATTATCACAAAGATTTAAAACTGACTAAAAAAGCCAAAAACAAACACCTTCAATTGGAGTCGGAAGTTTTAAAAAATGCCGATAAAATTATTGTGACCAGTCCGTCTACGAAAAATGAATTTGTCCAAAAAACATCGAAACCGGTTGCGTTGATTACCAATGGGTTTGATGATGAATTTGAAATTGATAAGTCACCAAATCCGGATAATACCTTTTCAATAGCACACATAGGTACATTGCTCAGCGATAGAAATCCCGAAATTTTATGGGAAGTGTTATCAGAACTGATTCATGAAAATGAAGCTTTTAAACTGAAGTTAGAACTTAAATTTGCAGGCGTCGTAAGTGATTCTGTTAAAATGAGTTTGAAACATTACAATCTTAATTCATTTTCGAGATTTATGGGATACATCCCTCATGACGAGGCAATTGTGCTACAAAGAAAAGCTGCTGTGTTGTTACTTTTGGAAATTGACCGACCCGAAACCAGAGCTATTTTGCCGGGTAAATTATTTGAATATCTGGCTGCCCAACGCCCGATTATTGCTATAGGTCCGGAAAAAAGTGATATTGAACTGATTTTAAATGAAACGCAGGCAGGGATTTTTTTTGATTCAAGTAAAAAAAAGGAATTAAAACGTGAAATAATGCGGTTGTTTGAATTGCATAAGGAAAATAAATTGACTGTGAATTCCATAAACGTGGAACAATATCATCGGAAAAATCTTGCGGAGAAAATGGCTGAAGCGCTTAAGGAAATGTGAAATAAATAAACTAAATTCCTGAATATCTATTCAAAATAAACGTGATGATTTCTTTGGCATCCGTTTGATAGTCAAACCAATTTACTTCGGGATTTTTTCGATACCAAGTAAGTTGTCTTTTTGCAAATCTTCGGGTATTTTTTTTTATTTCGGAAACAGCAAAATCCAAACTCCATTTTCCGTCGAAATACTCAAACAATTCGCGATACCCCACGGTTTGCAAAGCTGAATAGTGTTTAAATGGATATAATTTTTCAGCTTCTTCTAATAGTCCTGACGCCATCATTTGATCCACGCGCTTATTAATTCGGTCGTAAATAATTTCTCGTTCGGCAGTCAGACCGATATAACAGTGTTTAAATTTTCGTTCTTGCACAAAATTATTTCGATACGAAGAAAACGGCTTTCCGGATAAAAAATAAACTTCTAAGGCACGAATCACCCGATGGGGATTTTGAATGTCTGCAACCGCATAATACTCAGGGTCAACTTTTTTTAAAATTGTCTGTAAGGAAGAAATTCCTTCGTTTTCTAATTTCTCCGATAATTTCTGGCGAAAAGCGGGATCGGAAGTAGGAAGGTGGTCAAGTCCTTTCACCACTGCATCAGTGTACAATCCCGAACCACCCGCCAGAATCAGTTTTTTGAAAGCTGCTTCAGCATTTTCCGGATAAAATTTTTCGTGTATTAGTTTGATAACATCACGTTCAAAATCACCGACACTGTAATTTTCTTCAATAGAATGAGAGTGAATAAAATGATGCGGAACCATAGCCAGTTCTTCTGGTGAAGGAACGGCAGTTCCGATGCGCATTTCACGATAAAATTGTCTGGAATCGGATGAAATAACTTCGGTTGAAAATGCTTTTGCCAACTGAATTGCCAAGTTGGTTTTGCCAATTCCGGTTGGTCCCACAACGCAAATTAAAAGTCGAGAACCTGTCATAAATGCCCAAGTTTTAACATTTCTTGATTCGATTTATCGTCTAAGTTAATGACCTTTAAAAACTTATTTTTCAAAAGATATTGCTGTACAATATGCGTGGCATTGGGCACATCACTAACAGTATTCAGAATGTTATTTAAGATATCGGATTTTGTGATTTGATGATTTAAATTAAAAAATCCAAAGCCTTTCACTTTTCCTCGAGCCACCCAAATTACGGAACGTTCTTCTACATTTCGTCCGTTTAAAAGCAACAGGGCATTTTTTTTATACAAACTTTTTTCTTCAATAAACTTATGAATGGTTTGATTGTATGTAGTGACATCTTCATCACAACACTTTGAAATATGATTTGGATTTTTAAGGTTGGTTTTTTTGAGACAAATCGCATTGTCTTGGCTTAAGGTTTCTAAGGTGTCCACAGCTTCTGAAAAATTGTTAAAAGTCAAAATCGGCGATTTTCGTCCGTCAGCCGGAATGAGTTCTAAATAAAGATATCCGTCCTTCTCTTTTTTTAGACTCAACTGATGGGTATATATTTTTTTTCCGTTAGGTCGGCGATTGTACAAAGCTTTGGTAGCGCGCACAGCTTCCAATTCCGCAAGTCTTGCAATCAATTCGTTACCTGTTAATTCAAACGAAACAGAGGCTACTTCTTTTTGCAATCGTTTTGATTTCCGATTGTCATAGGTAAAATGTTGCAACAATCTTTTTCGGATATTTTTTGCCCTGCCAATATAAATTATTCGGTTTTGGATGTTGTATAAAAAATAAATACCGACTTTGGAAGGTGCTCTTTCTGCCATTGCGATTAATCGGGGTTCAGGGGGTAATTTCTCATTTGTTTTTAAAGTTTGAGAAATAATATTTTTAGCAGTGTCTTTGCTCAATAACAATTTAAAAAGTGCAACGGTTGCTTGGGCATCTCCTTGGGCACGATGCCGGTTGACAAGAGGGATACCCAAATATTTTGTGAGTTTTTCTAAGTTGTACGAAGGTAAATTCGGCAATAATTTTTGAGAAAGTTCTACCGTACAGAGGCTTTCACGTTGAAAATCATAGCCCAATCGTGAAAATTCTTCGCGTAAAATTCGCGTGTCAAAAAGGGCATTATGAGCAACCAAAATACAACCTTCTGTAATTTCGATAATACGTTTTGCGACTTGATAAAATTTAGGAGCACGAATCAACATTTCGTTTGTAATGCCTGTCAGCTTGACAACATAAGGTTGGATGGGGCGTTCGGGATTAATCAAACTGGCAAACTGATCGACTATTTCATGTCCGTCAAAACGGTAAATTGCAATTTCTGTGATTCCTTCTTCATTGTATTTACCACCTGTGGTTTCTATGTCTAAAATTGCGTACAAACAGTTATGTATTATTTAGAATTTAAAAAATGAGCTCGCAAGATATTTAAAATCAGATTATTAATAATTGCGTTCTCCAAAAATTGCACTCCCGATACGAACCATCGTGCTTCCATTTTTTATTGCAATGGGATAATCTCCACTCATTCCCATGGACAGTACCGTAAATTGAAATTCCGATTTAAGTTTATCGTAAAATATTTTTAAACGCTGAAACTCATGATTCAGTTGCTCTTCATCTTCGGTAAAAGTTGCCATTCCCATTAGGCCTATAATTCGAATATTTTTTAAAGCAGCAAACGCTTCAGAATGCAACAAATTTTGTGCATCTTCTTCAGACATTCCGAATTTACTGTCTTCTTCGGCAATTTTAATTTGCAACAAACAATTGATTACGCGGTCATTTTTTTTAGCTTCTTTGTTTATTTCCTTTAGCAGTCTCAATCGGTCAACTCCGTGAATCAAGCTGACAAAAGAAGCCATAAATTTAACTTTATTTCGTTGAACATGACCGACCATATGCCACTCGATATCCTTAGGAAGTTGGTGCCATTTCTCTTCCATTTCTTGTATTTTGTTTTCTCCAAAAACACGCTGACCGGCATGGTAAGCCTCCATGATTTCATCGATACTTTTTGTTTTGGAAATGGCTACCAAAGTGACATCCTCGGGTAAGGTTGCTTTAATTTTTTTTAAATTATTTTCAATCGACATCGTTATTACTTTTCATATTCATAAATCGTTATTCCGCATCGTAATTTTGGTTCGATATAAGTGCTTTTAGGCGGCATTTTAGAACCTTCATCGGCAATTTGTTTTAATTCTTCAGTGGTCACCGGAAGCAGACCGAATCCCACTTCGTAACTTCCGGAATCAACCATCGTCTGGACATACGCCAGCTCACGTTTGCCGTGCACATATTCAATGCGGCGGTCATTTCGTAAATCTTCTATGTTTAATATAGGCTTTAAAATGGTTTTATACAAGATATATGTGTCTAAATTTTCCAAAGCACTTTTTCCGGTATATTTTGATTTTCGAAGTGTAAGCGAATAATATTCACCGTCCAGATACATGCTGAATTGATGTTTCTCATACGGTTTAAAATATTCCAAACCTCGATTTTCTATCCGATAGAACTCATCAAGTTTAATTAGAAATTCTTCTTTTTTCAAACCATTTAAATCACGCACCAAACGGTTAAATTCAAATATTTTTAAATCGCTTTCGGGAATGAGATAGCACATAAAATAATTGTAAGCTTCTTCTCCGGTATGATGTGGATTATTTTTGCGTAAATCTTTTGCAAGTAAAGAGGAAGATGCAGAACGATGATGTCCGTCGGCAATGTAAAGCGCCGGCATTTTCTTATAAATCTGTTGAATCTGAGCGATAATTTCCGGATTGTCCACATTCCACAAATAATGCGTATCGCGGTAGGTTGTGGTGAATTCATATTCGGCACGTTGTTTCATGATTTCTCCGATGATGTCTTTAAGTTCAGGTTCATCGGGATGTGTCAATAAAACTGCTTCAGCATTAAATCCGACAATTTTTAGGTATTCTTTAAAAGTAATTTCACGAAATTCAAGAGTGTCTTCGTGTTTTTTTATCACATTGGCTTCATAATCGGCGACACTGGCAGCTGCGATGATTCCTTCAAAAGCGTTTCCGTCCCGGTTTACAATTTTATAGACATACAAAGAAGGTTTTTCATCTTGAATGAAAATCTTTTCTTCTTTAAATTCTTGATATCTGTTGTAAACCAATCCATAGCGTTCGGCTCCGGAAATTTCCTTTTGAAATCGGTATCCCGGATTGATGATGTGCAAAAACGAAAAAGGATTGTCACGCAAACGAGAAGCTACCTGCTCGGAGGTGTAACTTTCATAAGGTCTCGATGCGATTAAGCTCACTTTATCACGTGTCGGACGAATCGCTTTGAATGGGTTTATTGTAGCCAAAAATTATTGTGGTTAGTGTTATTTTATAAATTGTGAAGACACAACTTCTGCCTTCCTGTTTTCACTGTAATCATAAAAACCTTCTCCGCTTTTTGCTCCTAATTTTCCGGCCGCCACCATATTGACTAACAACGGACAAGGTGCATATTTAGGATTTTTAAATCCGTCGTACATTACATTTAATATAGACAGACACACATCCAAACCGATAAAGTCTGCTAAAGCCAAAGGTCCCATTGGATGCGCCATTCCTAATTTCATAACGGTGTCAATTTCTTTAACTCCGGCAACTCCGTTGTATAGGGTTTCAATGGCTTCATTAATCATCGGCATTAAGATTCTGTTGGCTACGAATCCGGGATAATCGTTTACTTCCACCGGAACTTTATTCAATGCTTTAGAAAGTGTTTCAATAGTTTTATAGGTATCCTGACCGGTGCTGTACCCTTTGATAATTTCGACCAATTTCATAATCGGCACCGGATTCATAAAGTGCATGCCGATAACTTTGTCCGGTCGCGAAGTCACAGCGGCAATTTGTGTAATGGAAATAGAGGAGGTGTTGGTGGCAAGAATTGTGTTGTCATTGCAAAATTTATCTAAATCTCTAAAAATATTAAGTTTTAGATTTAGGTTTTCGGTTGCAGCTTCTACAACAAGATCAACGTCTTTGACTCCATTTTCAAGTTCAGTAAAAGTACTAATGTTTTTTAAAGTGTTTTCCTTGTCATTTTCAGATAGCGTCCCTTTACTCACCATTCTGTCTAAATTTTTTGTAATGGTTGCCATTCCTTTTTCCAAAGAAGCGTCACTGATGTCGATAAGATTGACTTTAAAACCAAATTGTGCAAAAGTATGAGCGATTCCGTTGCCCATAGTTCCGGCACCAATTATTGCAATATGTTTCATTTCTATATTTTTAATTTAGCGTCTGAATTGACGTTTTTTTATGTTTATAACTGTTTAAAATTTTCAATTGTCATCATCGCAACGCGAAGGGCTTCGGTACCTTCCAGAAGGGGTACTTGCGGAGTGGTGTCGGCCTGAATCGCATCTGCAAAACTTTCCAACTCGTCTTTGATGGCATTGTTAGCTACCACCTTCGGATTTTCAAAATAAATTTGCTTTTTAACACCTTCGGCATTGGTTAATATCATCGCAAATTCATCCGGATTTTCAGGAGCGTCTTTCATCCGTACCAATTCACTCTTTTTTTCAAGAAAATCAACCGAAATGTATGCGTCTCGTTGAAAAAATCGTGCTTTGCGCATGTTTTTTAAAGAAATTCGGCTGGATGTCAAATTGGCTACACAACCGTTTTCAAATTCAATTCGGGCATTTGCAATGTCGGGGGTGTCACTCAAAACAGAAACGCCGCTGGATCGGA
The DNA here is from genome assembly GCA_012522045.1 of Bacteroidota bacterium. Classification (GTDB taxonomy): domain Bacteria; phylum Bacteroidota; class Bacteroidia; order Flavobacteriales; family Flavobacteriaceae; genus JAAYLC01. Next base: position 2,374 of record JAAYLC010000053.1, on the reverse strand, counting down.
CGGATTTTACTTTGCTGTTAACAACACTTAAAATGATATCGATATCGTGAATCATCAAATCCAAAACCACGGAAACATCCGTGCCGCGCGGATTAAACTCTGCCAACCGATGCGTTTCTATAAACATCGGATTGTTTATTTTATCCCGGATTGCCAGAAATGCAGGATTGTATCTTTCTACCTGTCCCACCTGACCGCGTACCTTGTGAATACGAACCAATTCGCGAATTTTTTCAGCTTCTTCAACAGATTGCGCAATGGGTTTTTCTATAAAAATATGTTTTCCTGATTCGATGACTTTTTTGGCACATTCAAAATGCGTACTTGTAGGAGTTGCCACAACAATCATATCCGATGCGGCAATAAGTTCCTCCATTGTCGAAAAATTTTTATATCCAAATTCATCTGCAACCAGCTTGGAAGTAGCCGCGTCTGTATCATAAAATCCAACGAGTTGATATTTTTCTGATTCATTCAGTAATCGAAGATGGATTTTCCCCAAATGCCCTGCACCTAATACACCTGCCTTTAACATAGGTAATTGTTTTTCGCAAAAATAGGTTTTTCAAATGATATGATAAAAATCTAAGTTGACCAAAACAAACTGAAATGCAAAATGTTTAATTTCTCTTAAACACTTCATTGGAAATAAAGTAACAATGCTTTAATTGAATTGTCTATCGCAAAGGTGATAAATGTCTTTTAAAATTGTATATTTGTACGCTGATATGAAAAAAATAGTTTCTACAACTTTTCAAGTTACTCCGCCCTGATTCTGTAAGTCTCTTACTTGCATTTTGTTGAAAATTGTGTTCAGCCAATTTTTCACCCTTATTAAACTCTATTTCAACTATTTATATACTTAAACTCCTATGAAGAAGGTTATTAATTTATTTGATCTTACCCAAAAAGTTGATTATAAAACTGAAATCCTAATCCGGATTGACCGTTGCTTTGGCTTTGGTTCCTGAAGCTGTAGCTTTTGCATTGATTGCCGGCTTGTCGCCTTTAACCGGATTGTATGCCGCATTTATGGTTTGTTTGATAACTTCCATTTTTGGCGGTCGTCCGGGAATGATATCCGGTGCAACAGGAGCTATCGCGGTAGTTATCGCCACGTTGGCAAAAAGCCACGGCGTTGAGTATATTTTTGCCACGGTTGTCTTGGCGGGAGTAATCCAGCTTCTTGCAGGCGTATTAAAACTGGGAAAACTCATCCGTTTGGTTCCGCATCCTGTAATATTTGGATTTGTTAACGGGATTGGCAATAGTCATTTTCATGTCACAATTGGATATTTTTAAAGACGCTTCCGGAAATTGGCTTACAGGAACAAATTTGTACATGCTTTTGGGATTGGTTTTATTGACCATGCTGATTATTTGAGGACTTCCCAAATTAACTAAAGTTATACCTGCTTCATTAACAGCCATTTTACTTGTTTTCGGTTTGGTTACATTTTTGCAGTTAGATACCAAAACCGTAGGTGACATCGCCTCGATTAAAGGAGGATTTCCACCATTTCATATTCCTGCCGTTCCTTTTGCCCTTGAAACGTTGAAGATTATTTTTCCGTATGCGGCAATCGTTGCCGGAGTGGGGCTTATCGAAAGTTTATTGACTTTAAATATAGTGGACGAAATTACAGAAACCAGAGGAAATGTTCACATAGAAACGTTGGCTCAAGGAACAGCAAACGTATTTTCCGGTTTTTTCTCGGGAATGGGAGGATGTGCCATGATTGGTCAAAGCTTAATCAACGTTTCAAACGGTGCGCGCGCACGATTGTCGGGAATTGTAGCTTCAGTGATGCTCTTGGTATTTGTAATGTTCGGAAGTAGTTTGATTGAAAAAGTCCCTATGGCTGCCTTGACGGGATTGATGATTATGGTTTCAATAGGGACGTTTGAATGGGCAAGTTTAAAAACGTTTAATAAATTCCCGCGTGCCGACATTCTGGTAATGGTTTTGGTTACGCTGGTTACGGTATTCATGCACAATTTAGCATTGGCTGTTTTAGTAGGTGTTATTATAGCTGCTTTAGTTTTTGCCTGGGAAAGTGCAAAACGAATCCGGGCAAGAAGATACATCGATGAAAATGGAATCAAACATTACGATATTTATGGGTCTTTGTTTTTTGCTTCTACTTCAACATTCACTGAAAAATTTGATGTTGCAAATGACCCGGAAAAAATTATCATCAGCTTCAGAGAAAGCAGTCTTCTTGATATGTCAGCAATTGAAGCATTAAATAAAATTACAGAACGTTACCACAAGCAAGGAAAAAAAGTATATCTGTCCAATCTCAGTCTTCGCTGTCGTAGAATGATTAGAAATGCAGACAGTGTCATCGATGTCAACATTTTTGAATAGATT
>JAAYLC010000050.1 GCA_012522045.1 Bacteroidota bacterium | reverse complement strand
TAAAAAACAGAAAACCTGATTTCCCTTGATTTCCTTGAGTTTTCTTTATGATATGGAAGGAGGAAAATAATTGTTTAAAGAACACACTATTTTTCATTTAATTGGTTTTTTTGTTTATTTTTGCCACCCGATTTCAGTGATTTTATTCATGCCTTGGTGGCGGAATTGGTAGACGCGCTGGATTCAAAATCCAGTGTCTTCGGACGTGTGGGTTCGATTCCCACCCAAGGTACATTTTGAGAGTTAAATAATTAAGTTCCTAATTATTTAGCTCTTTTTTGTTATATAAAAATTAAAACGTAAGAAATACACGTGCCATTTGAGTTTTCGGATAAAATAATAATTTTTTAAATGTGTTTATACTGAATAGGGTACGTTATAAAAGAAGAATTTTTAATACATTTACAATAACTTAACTTAAAAAACATCCTTAACCATGTCTATTATTACTCCGGAACCCAAAATTTTTGCCTGTAAACAAAGTCAAGTACTCGGCCAAGCCATTGCTGATGCGTTTGGGATTCCGTTGGGAAAAGTAATCACTTCCCACTATAGTGACGGCGAGTTTCAACCGTCATTTGAAGAGTCTGTTCGTGGAAGTCGCGTGTTTCTTGTGGGGTCAACGTATCCGAACAGCGATCATTTGATGGAGCTTTTATTGATGATTGACGCTGCAAAAAGAGCATGTGCAAGACACATAACTGCTGTGATGCCTTATTTTGGTTGGGCACTACAACACAGAAAAGACGAGCCGCGCGTACCAATTGCCGCAAAATTGGTAGCCAAAATGTTGGAAGCTGCCGGAGCAACCCGAATTATCACTATGGATTTACATGCCGATCAAATTCAAGGATTTTTTGAAAAACCGGTGGATCACTTATTTGCATCAACAATTTTTCTGCCGTATTTAAGAAGTTTAAAATTAGCAAACTTAACTATCGCATCGCCGGATATGGGCGGTTCAAAACGTGCTTATGCGTATTCTAAATTTTTAGAAAGTGATGTTGTAATCTGCTATAAACAACGCGAAAAAGCAAATGTAATTTCCCTGATGGAACTTATCGGCGACGTAAAAGACAAACACGTAGTTCTTGTGGACGATATGGTAGATACGGCGGGAACACTTACAGCAGCTGCCGATTTGATGATGGAACGCGGAGCGTTGTCTGTTCGCGCAATTTGTACGCATGCGTTACTGTCCGGGAATGCATATGAAAAAATCGAAAATTCCCAATTGGAAGAACTTATTGTCACAGATTCTATTCCGTCAAAACCTCATAAAAAAATACGTGTGTTGAGTTGTGCTAAACTTTTTGCAGATGTCATGTTGAGCGTAAATGCCAACAAATCTATCAGTGGAAAGTTTTTGATGTAAAAAACAATCATACATTTCTTTTAAATTAAAAAGAAAAAGTATCTTTGCACTCCCTTAAAAATCAGAGGGGTTTATTATAAATTAATTTTTTTAAAATGAAATCTATCACAATTAAAGGATCAAAAAGAGAAAGCGTGGGCAAGAAGGCGACGAAAGCCCTACGTAATGCTGGAATGGTTCCTTGCGTAGTTTACGGAGGTAATGAGCCAATTAGTTTTTCAGCAGAAGAAAAAGCATTTAAAGACTTAGTTTACACTCCGAACGCGCATACTGTGGTATTGGATTTGGACGGCACAAAGATTCATGCAATTTTACAAGACATTCAATTTCACCCGGTAACCGATCGTATCTTACACGTTGATTTTTATCAAATTTTCGACGACAAAGAAGTAACTATGGAGATTCCGGTGAAAGTTGTAGGGACTTCCAAAGGGGTTCGTGCAGGAGGAGTCTTACGCGTTGTAACAAGAAAATTGCGTATTAAAGCATTGCCTTCAAACCTTCCCGATGCAATTGAAGTGGACATTACCAATATGAGAATCGGAAACAAGATGTATGTAACGGCGGTAGCGAATGAAGCTTATAAAATTATGCATCCGGACAATACAGTAATCTGTCAAGTGAGAACTTCAAGAACTGCAATCGCTGACACAGATGATGAAGATGAAGAAGAGGAAGGCGCAGAAAAAACAGAAGAAGCTGAAGCTACAGAATAAACTGATTTTATAAAGCATAATAAAGCATCCTATTTAATTGGGGTGCTTTTTTTATTTTTACAAATCAAATGAAGTAAAAGGAAAATTTGTTTCCGTAGCCATGAGAAAATGGATTACATCCTGGTTTAAGACACCGTCTGAAAATCAAAATACCAAGGAAGATTTTATGAAGAAATTTTTAATTGTCGGGTTGGGAAATATAGGGCCTAAATATTCTAAGACACGACACAATATCGGATTTCAAATATTGGATTATTATTCAAAAACCTATAATCTGACTTGGGAATCCGGTAAATTCGGTGAAATTGCACAACATAAAATAAAAGGAAGAACCGTAATTTTACTCAAACCAAACACATTTATGAATCTCAGTGGAAAGGCAGTGAGGTATTGGTTGACAAAAGAAAAAATACCTTTGGAAAATTTACTGATAATTACCGATGATTTAAATCTTCCCTTCGGAACCATCAGAATTCGAACCAAGGGAAGTACCGGAGGACATAACGGGTTGAAAGATATTCAACAGACGCTGCAAACTACAAACTATAATCGCTTCCGATTTGGAATAAGCGATGATTTTTCAAAAGGCGAACAGATTGAATATGTTTTGGGAGAGTGGGAGCCGAACGAACTGGCACAAATGAATGAGCGTTTGGCGCTAAGCAATGAGGTCATTGATTCTTTTGTACTTGCCGGCGTAACGAATACTATGAATACTTATAACGGGAAATAATTGAAAACATATAATTCAGCATTTGCGTTTAACGGAAAAAATCCGACAGTCGTAACCATTGGAACCTTTGACGGAGTTCATTTGGGACATAAATCAATTTTGAAACGCCTGGTTCAAACTGCCAAAGAAGATAATTTGGAATCAGTTGTGCTCACTTTTTTTCCTCATCCGCGATGGGTGCTTCAACAAAGTAGTGAACTGAAACTTATCAATACAATTGAAGAGCGCAAAAAACTAATTGAACAATCCGGTCTAAACCATTTGGTTATTCATCCGTTTACAAAAGAATTCTCCAGATTAACCGCAGAAGAATATGTTGAAGATATTTTAGTCAAAAACCTTAATGTAAAAAAATTCATTATTGGATATGACCATCGTTTCGGACGGAATAGAAATGCAGATATTACAAATCTTCGAAAATTTGGAGAGAAGTTTAATTTTGATATTGAAGAAATATCTGCCAAAGAAATTAATGATGTTGCTATCAGTTCTACAAAAATCAGAAAAGCTTTGAACAATGGTGATGTAGAGATTGCCAATGAATATTTAGGGTACCATTTTATGATCTCAGGAACGGTAATTCCCGGAAAAGCCATTGGCAGAACCTTGGGATTTCCAACTGCAAATTTACAAGTATCCGAAACGTATAAAATGATTCCCGGAAACGGAATTTATATAGTTCAGTCTCAAATTGATTCAAAAAAAGTTTATGGAGTGACCAGTATCGGCACAAATCCAACCGTGGGCGGTACGGAGAAAACCATAGAAACTCATTTTTTGGATTTTGAAGCTGATTTGTACGGAAAGTCATTAACCTTAGAGTTTCTGAAATTTATCAGACCTGAAAAAACATTTGACACTTTGGAACGCTTGCGACAAGAAATTGAAAACGATGTGATTGCGGCAAAAAGATATTTGAAAGACCGTGGAACAATTTCTTTTTAAAAAAGTTGACTCCATTAATCTGGCTCTTTTCCGAATCATTTTCGGATTTTTAATTGCATGTGAAGGATTTGGTGCCCTCATGACAGGTTGGGTAAAGCGCGTTCTTGTAACACCGGAATTTACTTTTAATTTTATTGGATTTGAATTCTTACAAAATCTTCAAGGTCCTTTTGTATATGTATTATTTGTACTTCTCGGGATTTTTGGTGTGATGGTCATGCTCGGTTTTCGCTACCGATGGAGCATGTTGGGCTATGCAATAATTTGGACAGTTGTTTATTTAATGCAAAAATCCAGTTATAACAATCATTATTACCTCTTGATGTTATTGAGTTGGATCATGGTTTTCCTTCCTGCAAATGCAGCCTTGTCAATAGATGCAAAACAAAACCCTCAGATTTCTAAAAAGTATGTTCCGCGGTGGGTTTATTTAGTGCTGATTTTGCAAATATGGATTGTTTATACCTATGGAGCGATTGCCAAATTATATCCTGATTGGTGGAATGGGACGGCTATAAAAATATTTATGTCGGGGAAAAAGAATTACTGGCTTATCGGTGAATTTCTCCAAAAAGAATCGGTTCATATTTTTATGGCTTATATAGGAGTGTATTTTGACTTGTTGATTGTTCCGTTGTTGTTATGGAAACGCACAAGACTTGGAGCCTTTATAGTTTCGATTGTTTTTCACTTATCGAATTCAATTATTTTCCAAATTGGTATTTTTCCATATATGTCGATAGCCTTCGGAATCTTGTTTTTTTCGCCTGAAATCTTGAGAAAACGATTTTTGCCCAAAACGAATGTCTATAAATCGGATGAAATTGAAAAACTTAAATATCAGACCCTTTTTATATTGGTGGCAAGTATTTATTTCATTTTTCAAATAGGTTTGCCCTTAAGACATTGGTTCATTCCCGGAGATGTTTTTTGGACCGAAGAAGGACACCGAATGAGCTGGCGTATGATGCTAAGAGCACGCAACGGATATATGACATTGTATGTTGAAGACAAAAAGACCAATCAACGAACTTCTCATGATTATGCATCTTTACTGACAGACAAACAACGTGCTGCAGTACCTAGACACGCTGATATGATTTGGCAATTGGCACAAAAAATTAAAGAAATAGAATCAGAAAAAGGGAATGATGTAGCGGTCTATGTAGATGCCCGCGTGAGTGTGAATGGCAGCCCATACTATCAATTTACTGATCCCTCTGTCGATATTGCATCGGAAAAATGGAGTCATTTTTGCCCTACTGATTGGATTATGCCACAGCCTGATGCCTTGAAAATGAAAGCAGAACGTTAAGGCAAAATTATTTTGAATCTGCCGTTTTCAATAATTTTAGAATCAAGTTTGTTTATCAAATTGATAGCTTCAAAATTGAAAGTTCCTTCGATGATTGTATCTGACAATTCAGATATGGTAATTTCACTGGTGTTTAAGGAATTGTTTTCTGAAATAGTCCACGTTAGATTCTGTCTTTCTATTCCAAAATTGTCATAAATATAATAACTGTTTCTGGCGATTTCAGGACTGTTTACAAGGGTATAAATTCCCGGTTTGTCAATTTGCCATAAATTCAATCGGATGCCTTCAATATTGTGATTTTTCGCTATAATGATTTTGTATTTAGGTCCGACATCTATAAGTCGTATTTCATTTGCATTAAATTCCCTGCCGTTAACGATCGCTGAAAAAACTTGATTGCCGAGTGAATTTATGGATTTTGAAGATTTATCAATTTCGGATTCCGGAGGTGTTTCCGATTTTGAAGAAAGCACATAATCATCGTTATAAAAATGAACATTTGAGGATTTAAACTCTTCAGGTTGCGTACAAGCAGCAACGACAATAAGTACAAAAAAATAGGGATATATTTTCATAACTAAGTTGGTTTATAGCTAATAAGCGTGATGAATGAAGCGAAACTTCTCACAACTAAACATTACTCAAATGTAACTTGCATTTACAGAAACATAAATACCCGATTCAGGGTATTTTCAAGTACATGAATTGTAGTTGCGCCTAAGTAAGTGTGTTTTCGGAGGGAAATTAAACATTCCGGCAATGTGATATTAAAACAATTCGAATGATGTTTTTAATTGTCACCTTCAATTTTTTATTTCTCTACAAATAAATCTCCTTTAAAAAAGAGTTAAAATAGTATTTGCATTTCTTCTTTTTAAGATATATATTTGATTAACTAATATATAAAAAATTATGGTTAAAAAATTACAAGCTTATGCATTAGGTCTAATTCTTAGTGCCGGTGCGGTTGGACATGCGCAATACGCAGAAATTAATCCTGTTATTGATGCATCACAAACAACAACTTCAAGCAATGCTACGACAGCATTATTTGATTTGTTGTTCAATTACGAAATTGGAAATGAGATTGGAGCTAACGGAAATGCCGGAGTTATCTATATTAATGGAGAAATATGGGTATCTGCATGGGCATCAAATGAAATTCGAATTTTATCTCCCGACGGACTTTATCTCGAATCTATGACAATCCCCGGAGTTACCGGAATCAGATCGTTTACATCAGACGGTACATTAGTATATGCCGGTGATGCTTCAAATGTTATTTATGAAATTGATCCAGTATATCGTTCTTTAGAAAATACTATTTTGGCGATGGTTACTACAACTGCCAAGTCGAGAATGACTGCTTACGACCCAACGTTGGACAACGGCAACGGAGGTTTTTGGTTAAGTGACTTTAACTCTGATTTTTCAGCGGTAGATATGGACGGTGATGAATTGAGAGTAATCCCAATGAGTGTTCATGGAGCAAGCGGAGTATATGGAGGAGCTGTTGATACGGTTTCAGTTGGGGGTCCTTACCTTTGGACATTCGAACAACGAGGTAATGAAGATGCGTTAATTCGTCAACTTAGGCTTTCAGATGTAACACCTACCGGAGTTGAATATAACTATAATACCAGTGGTCATCAGCCGGGTGGAAATACTTCCATAGCCGGTGGATTATTTATTTCTCCGGATATTGTCCCCGGTAAATTAACCATGATGGGAATCGGTCAAGGAACACCTACCGACCAATTGTTTGGACTTGAATTGATGGACCTTCCTTTAAATGTTGACCAAAATAAATTAACTTCTTTCTCACTTTATCCGAACCCGGCAACTGATTTTGTAAATATTGAAACTACAGTATCCGGAGATAAAGCAATTGTTGTTTATGATATGCTGGGAAAACAAGTTATCAATACGGTAATTTCCAGAAACAGATTGGATATATCCGGTCTAAAATCGGGAGTTTATATGGTTAGTATTTCTCAAAATGATAACACATTAACGAAAAAGCTTATCGTTAAATAATAATTGGTTTTTTTAATTTAAAAAGATATCGGGAGTTCAATTGCTTCCGATATTTTTTTTAAAATTAAATTGTAAGTGACGTTGGAGCTCTATATTATGGTTGGATTTAGTAAGGGTGTATGCCAATTTATTAGCGAATCGCCTTAACTTTATATTTAAACCAATTCTAAATAGGACAAATCACATCACAATGTTTGGCAACAACTCTTTTCACTCGTATTTTTGTAGGAAAATTTGTAATATTTTTTAAGATGGCAATATTAACCTCTTCCATAGCCAGAAAAGTTGCTATGGCGCTATCAGGCTTATTCTTGGTTTTTTTCTTATTACAACACATGGTTGTTAACCTGACCGCTGTAATTAATCCGGAAACCTATAACAGTCTCTCTCATTTTATGGGAAACGATGGATTTGTTCAATTTTTATTACAACCCATTTTGATGTTTGGATTTATTTTTCATATCGTGATGGGAATTGTTCTAGAGATTCGGAATAACAATGCCCGGAAAATAAAATACAACACTTATAAAGGAAACAGAAACTCTTCATGGATGTCCAGAAATATGATTGTTACGGGAATTATGATTCTCCTGTTTCTCGGACTCCACTTGTATGATTTTTGGTTTCCGGAAATCAATTACAAATACATTGAAACCAATCCATTGGATTTAGAAAGATACTATCCACATCTGTTGGATAAATTTGCAGATCCTGTCCGTACGGGAATTTATTGCTTGGCGTTTATTTTCTTGATGCTTCATTTATGGCACGGATTCTCATCGGCTTTTCAAAGTTTGGGGTGGAACAATAAATACTCACGAGCAATTCGCGGATTTACACGTTTCTATGCTGTAGCAGTACCGTTTGGTTTCATCTTTATTGCTCTTTATCTTTATTTAATTCAGTAACACTACGAAAGCGAAAGTTATGTCAAAATTAGATTCAAAAATACCATCAGGACCTTTGGCCGAGAAGTGGACGAAGCATAAAAATAATATTAATCTTGTAAATCCCGCTAATAAACGGAACATTGATGTTATTGTCGTGGGAACAGGTTTAGCAGGAGCTAGTGCTGCTGCTACTTTAGCAGAACTTGGTTATAACGTTAAAACGTTTTGTTATCAAGACTCTCCGCGACGCGCACACTCTATCGCAGCGCAAGGAGGTATTAATGCTTCCAAAAATTATCAAGGAGACGGGGATTCAGATTATCGCCTGTTTTATGATACCATTAAAGGAGGAGATTATCGAGCCCGTGAAGCTAACGTTTACAGACTTGCCGAAGTTTCAGGGAATATTATCGATCAATGTGTGGCACAAGGCGTTCCATTTGCTAGAGAATATGGAGGATTGTTAGACAATCGCTCGTTTGGAGGCGTACTTGTTTCAAGAACTTTTTATGCGAAAGGTCAGACAGGGCAACAACTTCTGTTGGGTGCTTATTCTGCAATGAACAGACAAATCAACCGTGGTAAAATCGAGGCATTCAATCGTCATGAAATGTTGGATATTGTGCTTGTCGATGGAAGAGCACGAGGGATTATCGCGCGAGACTTGGTAACAGGTGAAATTGAAAGACACAGTGCACACGCAGTGGTTATTGCTTCCGGAGGATATGGAAATATTTTCTTCCTCTCTACAAATGCGATGGGAAGTAATGTCACTGCATCGTGGAAAGTTCATAAAAAAGGAGCCTTTTTTGCCAATCCGTGTTATACGCAAATTCACCCGACCTGTATTCCTGTTTCGGGAGAACATCAAAGCAAGCTCACACTGATGTCAGAATCGCTTAGAAATGACGGGCGTATTTGGGTTCCTAAGAAAAAAGAAGATGCTGAAGCGATACGCAACGGTACAAAAACTGCAAATGATATTAAACCCGAAGACAGAGATTATTATCTGGAAAGAAGATATCCGTCATTTGGTAATCTCGTGCCTCGTGACGTGGCTTCACGTGCAGCAAAAGAACGTTGCGATGCTGGATACGGAGTCAATAAAACCGGTCAAGCCGTATTTTTAGACTTTGCTACCGCCATAGAACGGTATGGGAAAGAACAAGCTTCCATTCACGGAATCCACAATCCTACTCAGGAAGAAATTAAGAAATTCGGAAGGGAAGTAATTAAGAACAAGTATGGAAACTTATTCCAGATGTATGAAAAAATTGTCGATCAGAATCCGTATGAAACACCGATGATGATTTATCCGGCAGTTCACTATACGATGGGAGGCATTTGGGTTGACTATAATTTAGAATCTACCATTCCCGGATGTTATGTGTTAGGTGAGGCTAATTTTAGTGATCACGGAGCTAACAGACTTGGGGCTTCCGCATTGATGCAAGGATTGGCAGACGGTTATTTTGTACTTCCATATACTATCGGAGATTCACTTTCAAAAGATATTCGAACCGGAAAAATTCCTACGGATTTGCCGGAATTTGAAGAAGCTGAAAGAAACGTGGTTCAAATGTTGGAGCGACTTATAAATAATAACGGAAAGCATTCTGTAGATTATTTCCATAAAAAATTAGGAAAAATCATGTGGGACAAATGTGGAATGGCTCGAAATGCAAAGCATCTTCAAGAAGCGATGGTAGAAATCCGACAACTCCGTGAAGAGTTTTGGAGAGACGTTAAAGTTCCCGGCGAGATGTATGGAATGAATGCCGAACTTGAAAAAGCCATGCGCGTAGCAGACTTTTTAGAACTGGGTGAACTTTTTGCAAAAGATGCGCTTCACAGAGAAGAATCATGCGGCGGACACTTCAGAGAAGAATATCAAACTGAAGAAGGAGAAGCATTGCGAGACGACGAGAACTTTATGTACGTTGCTGCTTGGGAATATACCGGCGATCCAAAAGATGCAATTCTGCATAAAGAAGAATTAATTTATGAAAATATCGAAGTAAAAGCACGCTCTTACAAATAAGAGTTATAGTTATATATTTAGACTTATGAAACTAACACTTAAAATCTGGAGACAGAAAAATAAAGATTCTAAAGGAGAATTTAAGGTTTATCCGATTGATGGAATCGAAGGAGATATGTCTTTTCTGGAAATGTTGGACATTCTAAATGAACAGCTGATAAACAACAATGAAGAACCTGTTCATTTTGATCATGATTGTAGAGAAGGAATTTGTGGAACGTGTTCTTTACAAATAAACGGGCAACCTCATGGTCCGGACCGACTTACCACAACTTGCCATTTGCATATGCGCAGTTTTAGCGATGGTGATACAATCGTTATTGAACCTTTTCGCGCTACGGCATTTCCGGTTATCAGAGATTTGGTAGTTGATCGAAGTTCGTTTGAACGTATTCAACAAGCCGGAGGCTACGTTTCTGTAAATACTTCCGGAAATACAATTGATGCAAATGCCATTCCGGTCAATAAACACGATGCTGATGAATCGTTTAATTCCGCAGCGTGTATCGGATGCGGTGCATGTGTTGCCGCTTGTAAAAATGCAAGCGCGATGTTATTTACATCGGCAAAGATCAGTCAATATTCACTGCTTCCACAAGGAAAAATAGAAGCTACCGAGCGTGTGTTGAATATGGTGCGGCAAATGGATGAAGAAGGATTTGGTAACTGTACCAATACAGGAGCCTGTGAAATCGAATGTCCAAAAGGAATTACTTTGGTAAACATCGCACGTATGAATAGAGAATACACGGCAGCCAGCTTAAAGAAACCGCTATCAAACAGCTGGTCGTAATAGGAATAACATATACATTTCTAAAAGTCTCATATTATAAATATATGGGACTTTTTATTTTAGGTTCCAAAACAATTTTATCCTTATTTCTCTTACAGTGTCAAATATCTCTTTTTACAAGAAGCATAAAATCATTATCAATAAATAAATAGCCTTGATCGTACACATAATAATAAACACTTCCGGTTTTGGTAGTATAAATTCCGGTGATGTGTTCAAAATCAAATCCTTCTTTTAACAACTTGCTTTTGGGGATTTTTGTCTTTTGTTTTGTGTTGAGATTAGAAAGGATGCGATGATTCCTGCGCAATTGATTGTTGGTATTTCGAATTAAATTGTTGGAAGCTCTTTTTATAGAATTATTATAGGTATTGCGACAGTCGTCGCTGCAAAATTTTTTGTCTGCACGACCTATAAGTTTATAGCCACAAACTGCGCATGTTCGTTCCATGCTTTAAAGATAAACATATTTTTTAATTTTTATCTTGCGGAAAATGCGTCAACACCTTCTCTTAACCAAGCGTAATATTCATCAACATTCGGCATATAACCTACCGGTTCATTTAAATTTTGTTCATCATGATCCAATATCACATAAAAAGGTTGTGCATTGGCTTTATACCGAAGAATTTGGAATTCACTCCATTTTTGACCGATATATCTCAATTCTTTGCCGGAAATCTCAGATATCATCACTTCATCCTCGGGAAGTTTTCGTTTGTCATCGACATATAAAGAAATAAGCACAACTTCTTCTTTTAAAAGTTTGAGGATGTGCGGTTCACTCCAAACACGCTCTTCCATCTTTCTGCAATTTACACAAGCGAATCCTGTAAAATCCAAAAGAATAGGTTTGTTTACCTTTTTGGCATAAGCGATGCCGGTTTCATAATCTTTGAAAGCAATAATGTCATGCGGTCCTAAATGTGCACCTTCCGGAAATGCTTCTTCAGAAGTGGCAGTGAAAGTAGCTGTTTTGCTGTACCCTACTCCGTACGGAGATTCACTGTATTGCATCGGTGGAGGGAATCCGCTGATAAGTTTTAAAGGCGCTCCCCAAAGTCCGGGAATCAAGTAAATTGTAAACGTGAGCACTAACAATCCCATACACAATCTACCCACTGAAATATGCGATGGCGGAGAATCGTTTGGAAGTTGAATTTTTCCAAATAAATACAGTGCCAAGGCTCCAAAAACAGCTATCCAAATAGCGAGAAACAATTCTCGTTCCAGTAAATTTAACTGCAATACAAGGTCGGCATTGGATAAGAATTTAAAGGCAAATGCCAATTCAAGGAAACCGAGCACTACTTTAACGGTGTTTAACCATCCTCCCGATTTTGGCAAGGAGTTCATCCATCCCGGAAACGCTGCAAAAAGTCCAAAAGGAAGTGCAAGTGCCAATGAAAATCCGAACATTCCGACAAATGGAGCAATTCCTCCGGTTGAAGCAGCTTCAACCAACAATGCACCTACAATGGGTCCTGTGCACGAAAAAGAAACAATGGCCAATGCCAATGCCATGAAAAAGATTCCAATAATTCCACCGCGGTCAGCCTGACGATCAACTTTGTTTGCCCACGAATTGGGAAGCATAATTTCAAAAGCTCCTAACAGTGAGATTCCAAAAATGATGAGCATTAAAAAGAATATCAAATTAAACCAAACATTGGTGGAGAGTGCATTTAATGAATCTGCGCCAAAAAACCAAGTTACAATTGCACCGAGAAATACATAAATAACAATAATCGAAACACCGTATAGAACGGCATTTCTGATTCCTGTCGTACGGTTTTTACTCTGTTTGGTAAAAAAACTGACGGTCATGGGAATCATCGGGAAAATACAAGGTGTCAGAAGTGCCGTAAAACCAAAGAGAAAAGAAACAATAAATATTGTCCAAAGACTTCTTTCTTGTTCTTTTTTGTTTTGAGACAATGCTCTTTCTGCGACATTATCAGATTGGCCTTGAACCGTTGTCGAAGGTTTGGAGTCTGCCGAAACTGCAAGTGCATCATTCTCTTCTTCTGCAATTTCTTGACCACTTTCTGAACCTGTTGCAAGCGTAATTCCGGGTGGTGCAGCAGGAATATCAAACGTCAATGCTACATAATCCGGAGGAAGACAATTGGTGTCATCACATACCATAAATTCAACTTCGCCTGTAATTGTAAATGCATTGGTATCAAGACGCTCAATGCGTTTGGTA
Organism: Bacteroidota bacterium; assembly: GCA_012522045.1. Classification (GTDB taxonomy): domain Bacteria; phylum Bacteroidota; class Bacteroidia; order Flavobacteriales; family Flavobacteriaceae; genus JAAYLC01. Next base: position 428 of record JAAYLC010000050.1, on the reverse strand, counting down.
AAAGTAGCGCTGTTTTTAAAATACGTTATCACCATATCAAAAACAGCATCGAGTTCGGTCACTCCTTCACTTTCTTTTACGGCACCAAGGGATTTATAGGTTGGAGCCTCATCAAATATAAAAGTAGTAGGGATGGGGCCGCCTTCGGGCACTTCTTGTGAATAAAGATGCCATCCTTTATCAATTATTGCTGTAGCTTCTAAATCGTATTCGGTATCCGATACTTTGGTAACTTTTGTACTCCACTTGACGGGATCGTATATTTGTGCTTCAACAGCTTGGGAAGCAACGAAGGAGAATAAAATAAAGAATATATAAATTAAATGATATTTGGCGTATGGATTTTTAAAACGATTCATAAAAAAAGAGTTGTAAGTAATCTTAAAAGATTAGATTTGAACGCACATTTTTTTTAACGACTTACAAAG
>JAAYLC010000131.1 GCA_012522045.1 Bacteroidota bacterium | reverse complement strand
TATTAAATATGGCTGGTCATAGTAAATGGTCAAATATCAAACGAAAAAAAGGAGCAGCAGATGCCAAGCGCTCTAAAATGTTTAGCAAAGCAATTAAAGAAATAAACGTCGCCATTAAAGAAGGCGGAAGTCCAGATCCTGATGCGAATCCCGCTTTGAGAAATGCTATCTTGAATGCACGCGGAATCAACATGCCTAAGGATAATATTGAAAATGCAATTAAGAAAGCGAGTGGAGAAGGAGGTGAAAATTTTGAACGCGTCACTTTTGAAGGATACGGTCCTCACGGGGTTGCTTTTTTAATTGAATGTACCACCGATAATACCAACAGAACTGTAGCAATTATTCGTTCTATTTTTACCAAAAGTGGAGGTTCACTTGGAAAAAACGGCTCTGTGGAATTTTTGTTTGAGCGCAAAGGAATTTTTACTATCGAGAAAAAAAATATTTCCATGCCTTTTGATGAATTGGAACTTTCACTGATAGAAAACGGACTGGAATCTTTAGAAAATGAAGAAGAAGATGATTTTATTAGAATTATTACGCCGTTCGGTGAATTTGGGAATATGTCTAAAGCCCTTGAGGATTTAAATATCGAAACTCAAAATGCGCTTGTGGAATATCTTCCCATGACCACGGTAACACTTCCGATAGAACAAGCTGAAAAAATTATCGAACTCGAAGAAAAATTTGAAGATGAAGACGATGTGCAAAATGTATTTCACAATTTGGAAATGACCGATGAATTTATAGCTACTTTGGAAAATGCTTAAACTTTTTCCAAAGCAGCTACACTGACATTTGTTGTGAAAATACCATAATTTACGATCGCTTTATCTTTTTCGAGGCTGTCTATTGTCCCGATGGCCTTTCCGTCTATCATCCTGACACGATCTCCTACTTTTAAAGGAATCTTGGGCTTTTGGGGAGGGGCTTCTTTTTCCTTTTCTTTTTTAATCTTTTTTTCCTCTCGAATGACTTTTACTTTTTCCTCAACTTCTTTCAGGAGTTTTTTCTTTTCTTTTTTCTGCTTGGGAGCCACCGGTTTACGCTTGCTGTTTTCAATTAAAACCAATTTCATCAACTCATCAATCAGTTGCTTTTTACGCTTATTTTTGGAGTAATTTTCAGCCAGATTATCAAATTTACGCCCAAGGACAATCATTTTCTGATTCATGTCAAAAAGCTCCTGATAATCTTCCAGCTTTTCACGAACCCGTGCATTTACCTCTTCCAATTGTTGTCCTTCCAATTTGACTTTTTGTTCTTCTTCTTTTAAAGATTTTGACGTTTTTCGAAGTGCTGAACGCTCTTTTTGAAGATTTGCAATGGTTTTGTCAAATCGGACTTTTCCTTTTTCGATTTTCTTTTTAGCACGGTTTATCAAACTGTATGGAATTCCGTTTTTTTGAGCAACTTCAAAAGTAAAACTACTTCCGGCTTCACCGGTTTGCAACTCGTAGAGAGGTTCTAATGAACGACTGTCGAAAAGCATATTTGCATTGACAGCATGCGGAAGTTCATTTGCCAACAACTTTAAATTGGTATAATGTGTCGTGATAATTCCAAAAGCTTCTCGTTCATAAAATTCTTCAAGAAAAGTTTCGGCCAAGGCTCCGCCTAATTCCGGATCGCTTCCCGTACCAAATTCATCAATCAGGAAAAGCGTCTTACTGTTGCATTTTCTTAAAAAATAATTCATCTTTTTTAAGCGATAACTATACGTGCTCAAATGATTTTCAATTGATTGATTGTCACCAATATCAGTTAAAATACGTTTAAAAAACCATATTTCACTTTGCGGTTCTACCGGGATTAAAATCCCACTTTGTAACATCACCTGAAGCAACCCTACCGTTTTTAAAGTGATACTCTTTCCGCCTGCGTTGGGTCCGGAAATCACAATAATTCGCTTTTCAGGTTCCAAATGAATGTTCTGAGGATACGTCTGAGCATTTCTCTTTTTATTGCTTATCAACAAGAGCGGGTGATAGGCCTTAATCAGATGTATCTTTTTTTCTTTGCTTAAAATAGGAATGACCCCGTTTATTTGTAATGCATATTTTGCTTTTGCATAAATGACATCCAAGTTTACGAGATAATTTTGATAACTTTTTAAAAGCGAAGAGTAAGGCCGGATGAATTCCGTCAATTGTTTTAAAATTCTTTTTATCTCTTCGCTTTCCTCGTAGAGTAAGTTGGATAATTCATTTGCGAATTCCATCGTTTCTTGAGGTTCAATGTAAATGATGCTCCCTGTTTTCGAGCTGCCCAAAACTGTTCCACGAACCCGTTTTCGATACATGGCTTTCACCGCCAGAACACGTTTGTTATCAACCACAGACTCACGAATCTCATCGAGATAATCTGCTTGAGAATAGGCAGAAAGTGCTTTGGCAAAAGATGAGTTAATTTTAGCCTTGACAACCAGCAATCGTTTTCTAATGGAAGCCAAAAGCTCTGAAGCATCGTCTTTGATTTCGCCGTATCTGTTTATTTTCTTGTGAATTTCTTCAGCAATAAGGGATGTATAATTTACCTTATCAGACATTTGAAACAGATGGGTGTAAAAGGTCTCGTATTTTTTAAAATATTTTAAAAGTGTGCGGGTCGTTTCGCAGACGGAGAGAATTCTTCGAAATCCGCTAATTTCCAAAACGCTGTTTTCAATTTCCAACAAATGCAATTCACGAACAATAGCTTCAAACCCGTGATTTGGAATCGGATTGTCTTCGCTAAAGGACATTTTAAATTCCCACACACGTCTGAGTTCGGGTTCTATCGCTCCAAAATCACGAAACGGAAGGATTTCCATTCCTTTTTCTTCACCCAATTCTGTAATGCAAAAAGTTGTAATTTGTTCCAGAACTTTAGGAAATTCTAAATCCAACAGAGTTTTATCACCTATTCCCGCCATCAAAAATTTATCTTGTAATTTTGAACAAAAATAACACAATGGTAATGAATCTGGAAAATGAATGGAAAGCGGTTTTGAAAGATGAATTTGAAAAGCCCTATTTTCTTCGGTTGAAGGATTTTTTAAGAACCGAATATTCCGAGAAAGTATGTTTTCCACCTTGGAATGAAGTTTTTAATGCTTTTAATAATACACCTTATTCTGATGTGAAAGTGGTCATTATTGGTCAGGATCCCTATCACGATTATGGACAATCTCACGGACTGTGCTTTTCTGTTCGAAAAGGAGTACCGATACCGCCTTCATTAAAAAATATTTTCATTGAAATTCAATCGGACACCAATTCAGAAATTCCGACGCATGGAGATTTAACTCGTTGGGCGAAACAAGGGGTTTTATTATTAAATGCAACCATGAGTGTAGAAGCTCATAAAGCCGGAAGTCATCGGAATAAAGGGTGGGAGATTTTTACAGATGCAGTGATACAAAACTTATCACTAACTAAAGAAAAATTGGTTTTTATGCTTTGGGGAGGATCTGCCAAAAAGAAAGGTGCAATTGTGGATAAATCAAAACATTTGGTATTGACAAGCGGGCACCCGTCACCTTTAGCCGCAAACAAGGGGTATTGGTTTGGGAATAATCATTTTAGCAAAGCGAATGAATATTTAAAAAGCAACGGTTTACAACCCATTGAATGGTAATGAATTATTCTTTTTTAGTAGAATCTGAATTGCCGGTATCATTGCAACTAAACTGTAACAATAAAAAATTTATCACCAAAAGGATTCCTAATACGATTAGAAAAGTAGTCATAATTTATGCATTGTTTATAATGAAGATGGAATCCTAATGAAAAGGTTGCGTAGAAATCTAAAATTTTCTTTACTAAATGTTAAGAAGTCTGAATGTTGTTCTTCTGAGGGGTAGTAAAGTGTTTGATATCAATAAATTATTACCCGCCCACACGTTTTACTGAAAATCCTTTTTCTTTGAGAAACACCATGATTTTATCACGATAATCCCCTTGAATGATTATTTGTTCATTTTTATAACTTCCGCCGACGTTTAATAGCTGTTTTAATTCTTTTGTTAACTGTTTAAAGTCTTTGTCGGCTCCGGTATAATTTTCAATGATGGTTATCGGTTTTCCTTTCCTTTTTTCATATTTACAGACAAGCGGTGCGTCTTGCAACCAAATTTCCTGATTTTCTACATTTTTTTGAGGTTCTTCGGAAGGAGTGTGTTCCGGAAATAGTTTACGCAATTGTTCTTCAAGTGAATTCACGATAGTGTTTTTTATTTTAACAGTCCGAGTTCTCTTAATCTTTGATTTAAAAATTCACCTGCAGTAATATCCGGATACGCTTTCGGATTGTTTTCATCTATGCATTCCGGAAGGCAATTTAATTTCATATCACTTTTCGGATGCATAAAGAAAGGTATGGAATAGCGTGGTTTGTCCCATTGATCTTTCGGTGGATTTATCACGCGATGAATCGTGGAGCGAAGTTTATTGTTGGTATGCCGTTCCAACATATCACCCACGTTAATGACTAATTCATCTTCATTGGGAATGGCGTCAATCCATTCGCCGTCGCGGCGTTGGACTTGTAAACCGCCCGTAGAAGCTCCCATTAGGAGCGTAATCAAATTAATATCGCCGTGAGCTCCCGCACGCACTGCATCTTTTGGTTCTTCGGTTATGGGCGGATAGTGAATAGGGCGGAGGATGCTGTTTCCGTTGGTAACCCATTGATCAAAATAAAATTCGTCTAATCCAATGTACAAAGCAAGTGCACGAAGTACATAAATACCGGTTTTTTCCAACATTCGGTAGGCTTCCATACCGACTTTATTAAAATCAGGCAATTCTTCGACAGTCACATTTGGTGGATATTGTGCAGTGGATGCTGTTTCATTTGAAGGATTTTGACCAAAATGCCAAAATTCTTTTAAATCAGCTACTTTTCTTCCTTTAGCAGTTTCTTTTCCAAAAGATACATAACCACGTTGACCCGCCAAACCCGGAATTTCATACTTTTGTTTTACTTCAACCGGCAAGGCAAAAAATTTCTTTACTTCATTATACAGGTCATCAACCAATTTATCATCGAGAAAATGATTTTTTAAAGAAACAAAACCTATTTCTTCATAGGCTTGACCGATTTCGTTTACGAATTTTTGTTTTTTTTCTAGGTTTTGAGTCAGAAAATCTGCTAAATTAACGCTTGGAATAGTATTCATAATGGTGCTATTAGAGATACAAATATATTAATTTCAACGGGTTTACGTCAATACAAAATATAAAATCAAAAAGGAGCAACACATAAGCTTTTTTCCTAATTTTGAGCATTAAAATTTTTATCATGGAATCAACTATTTTCTCAGACATTTATTTTGATTACGACAAGAAAAATTTGTCTGAAGAAACTTTACTGATGCTTTATCGCGGGATGTTAAAACCCCGAATGATTGAAGAGAAAATGCTTGTTTTATTAAGACAAGGAAAAATTTCAAAATGGTTTAGCGGCATTGGCCAAGAAGCTATTTCAGTAGGAATTACTGCTGTTTTGGATGACGATGAATACATTCTTCCGATGCACAGAAACTTAGGAGTTTTTACGATGCGCAATATACCGTTGAATCGGCTTTTTTCGCAATGGCAAGGAAAAGCAAACGGATTTACCAAAGGGCGTGACAGGAGTTTTCATTTTGGAACACAAGAATATCACATCGTCGGAATGATTTCACACCTCGGACCACAATTTGGAGTTGCCGATGGAATTGCATTGGGAAATAAGCTTAAAAACAATAATAAAGTTTGTGCTGTTTTTACAGGAGAAGGTGGCACCAGCGAAGGCGAGATTCATGAGGCTTTAAATATTGCTTCCGTATGGAATCTGCCGGTGGTTTTTTGTATCGAAAATAACGGGTATGGATTATCAACGCCAACCAACGAACAATACAATTGTAAAAATTTAGTGGATCGTGCTGTGGGTTACGGAATGGAAGCGCATTTGATTGAAGGAAATAACATTCTCGAAGTGTATGTCAAACTGAAAGAAATTGTAGAAAGCATGCGGAAAAATCCACGACCGGTGCTTATAGAATTTAAAACTTTCAGAATGCGAGGACACGAAGAAGCCAGTGGAACTAAATATGTGCCGAATGAATTGATCGATGAATGGGGACTTCGCGATCCTTTGGTGAATTATGAAAAATATTTGATTCAGGAAAATATTCTTACAGAAGAAAAAAATGAAACATTGCGAGAAGCAATTAAACAAGAGATTGAAGATAATTTAGAAATTGCTTTCGCAGAAGAACCAATTGCCTCGACAGTAGCAGAAGAAATTAAAGATGTTTATAAACCCTTTCATTTTCAAGAAATTAAACCAACTTCAGAGCAGGAACACATTCGTTTTATTGATGCGGTTTCTCAGGGTTTAAAACAAGCGATGGAACGCCATGACAATTTGGTTATAATGGGACAAGACATTGCTGAATACGGCGGAGTTTTTAAAGTAACAGAAGGGTTTGTTGAAGCTTTTGGAAAAGAAAGAGTTCGAAATACTCCTATTTGTGAAGCCGGAATTGTTTCTACCGGAATGGGACTTTCCATCAATGGATTTAAATCGGTTATCGAAATGCAATTTGCCGATTTTGTTTCCTCAGGTTTTAATCCGATTGTAAATTATCTTGCAATAGTTCATTACCGTTGGGGACAACACGCTGATGTAGTCATCCGAATGCCTTGTGGAGCAGGAGTAGGGGCAGGTCCTTTTCATTCTCAAACAAACGAAGCATGGTTTACACACACTCCAGGACTGAAAGTTGTTTATCCGGCGTTTCCTTATGACGCTAAGGGACTATTGGCTACCAGTATTGAAGATCCGAATCCGGTAATGTTTTTTGAACACAAAGCATTGTATCGCAGTATCAGACAAGATGTTCCAAAAGAGTATTACACCATTCCTATGGGAAAAGCTTCCTATATACAAAAAGGAGAAGATGTCACCATCATTACGTATGGTGCCGGTGTGCACTGGGCAATGGAAACTCTCGATGAAAATCCTGATATTAATGCAGATTTAATCGATTTAAGAACCTTGATTCCGCTGGATACGGAAACTATTTTTGAATCTGTAAAAAAGACCGGAAAAGTTATCATTTTACAAGAAGATAATTTGTTTGGTGGAATTGCTTCAGATATTTCCGCATTGATTACAGAAAATTGTTTTGAATTTCTCGATGCGCCGATAAGAAGAATTGCTTCACTTGACACACCTGTTCCTTTTGCATCAAATTTGGAAAAAGCATATTTACCTAAAGAAAGATTTAAAAAATCATTAAAAGAACTTATATTATATTAAAACAATAAGTATTAATGTTAAATTTTAGATAATCAATTATTGTGAAAGATGAATATTTTATACTTTGGTTCCATACTAATTTAAAAAACTAAAGTTATGATTCGTTGGATTATTATTTTTCTGGTTATTGCAATTATAGCAGCAATTTTTGGATTCGGTGGAATTGCGGAAGGCGCTACCGATATCGCTATGATTATTTTCTGGATTTTTTTAGTACTGTTGGTGTTATCACTTCTAGGCAGTCTCTTCAGAAGATAATATCATAAGGCATAAAATTCAATTTTAAAAAAAGATTATGAAAAGAATAATTCTATTCACTGCACTTGCAGTAAACATTTTAGCTTGTGGTCCTTCTAAAACCGTAACGGATTCTTACAAAGTCATGAAAGGATATTGGACACTCACCGATATTACTTACGACAGATCGGGCAGATTTAATATAACGTTATTTGACGAGGCATCTGCAAACTGTTTTAAAGGAAGTTCTTGGCGATTCATCCCTAATAACAATACAGGGAGAAATACAATTGAAGGAGCAGAATGTTCAAGTGGTGAGCGACATTTTATTTTTACGGTTCAAGAAATCGATAAAGAAACAGGATTGTATGATTTTATGTTAAAACCCACAAACGCTAAAGGAAAATCTGATGACAATCGTGGCATCAGATTGCGATTAGCCCAACTTGACGACCAGACAATGCGCTGGCAACAAACAGTTTCGGTAGAGGGGCAACCCTTTACAATAAGCATGAATTTTATCAAGAACGAATAACTTATAAACTAAATATTAAAAATCATGAAAAAAACCTTCATTTTTATATTATCAATCGTATTAGTAACCGGTTTCAGCAGTTGTGAAGCAACCCGAAATGCAAATAACAAACAAAAAGGAGCGGTTATTGGAGCTGCTTCCGGAGCAATTCTTGGCGCTGTTATCGGTAATAACGCAGGAAAAGGCGGAAACGGAGCTTTAGGAGCCGTAGTTGGAGGAGTAGTTGGAGGAACTGCCGGAGTACTCATCGGAAACCAAATGGACAAGCAAGCGCAAAAAATTGAAGAAGAAATTCCGGGTGCTCAAGTTGAACGTATCGACGATGGTATTGTAGTCACCTTTGATGAAAACAGCGGTGTATATTTTGAAACAAGTAAATATGATTTAAACGCTGCTTCAAGAGCCAATTTAGACAAGTTGGCAAACGTATTAAGAGAATACCCGAACACAAATGTGTTGGTTGTGGGGCATACAGACAGCACCGGTCCTTTGGAATTCAATATGACATTGTCAAAAAATAGAGCAATGGCAGTAACAAATTATTTTGTACAAACCAAAGGATTAAGTGCCGGTCGGTTCACCACGAACTGGAACGGTCCTCACGCACCGGTTGCCGACAATGCAACTCCTGAAGGCCGAGCCAAAAACAGACGTGTGAATATTGGAATTGTTCCCAATGAACAAATGATTGAAGAGGCAAAACAACAAGCCGGAGAATAACGATTAACCTTAACTGATAGAAACCAAGTTTAAATAGTTTAAGCTTGGTTTTTTTGTTTCTAATATTTTTTCAATCGATTCATGAAAAAAACCGTTTCCATAAACACAGAAACGGTTTGAAATAGGTATTAAAACTTAAACTAATTATTTGGGGTCTATAAATTTTTCATCCTCGGTAGGTCGTTCATTATCAAAAGAATTATTGTCGGACGGACTTTGTTCCATTCCTGCTGAATCGGGTTGAAAAAACTCCATAATCGCAGAAGGATTACTAATTTGTTTTGTGATTTCTCCTTTGATAACGATAGCATCCGATAACGCTTCATCATTCTTCTGAATAATTTTAATCCAATCGTGATCGTCAAATTCTTCAGTGTTTTTAATTTCCATTTTAAGCAAAGACTTATTCAATAAATCTCCGACGCGCTTGTTTAAAGCATTTGCAAGTTCGACCCATTGTGTATCCGATATCTTGGTTTTTGAAATATCGATTGCCAAATACGGTTTGTCCGATGCTTTTAAATAAGCATACGCCTTTTGACCGCTTCTGTTATTGCTACTGTAAATTAAAGTTACCTGATTTTTTGATCGTGCTATCATCCCCATAAATAAATTTTAATAAGTTTTCATCTTTCCTTTTTGTTTTTGTAATTGAGAACGAAGTTCATCAATGACTTCGGCTATTGATGCCTCAAAAGAATTTGTAGATTCTTCGGCAAATATGGATTGTCCCGGCACGTTCAGACGTATTCCTACATTTTTACGTCCTTCGGGATCACGTGCATTTTCTTTCTTAAAATAAACATCAGCACTGACAATAAAGTCATACTTTGTCTGGAGTTTTTCGATTCGTTCAGTAATAAAAGCTTCTAATCTTTGACTGGCAGCTACGTCATGATATTGAAAAGTAATGTTCATAAAATTATTTTTTAAGTTATCAGTTTTAAAGATACAATAAGCTTTTATAGCAGTCAAATATTTATGAAAAAAATAGATGTTACTCCAATTTTTCCTGATTTTTATCAGGTATTACCAAAGAAAGGATAATGCCGCCCAAGAGTGAAATTGTAATTACGCCAAGCGACAACCATTCATTAAATTCGATATGATGTGAAAGAATCATTTTGACACCCACAAAAGTCAAGATAATTACTAAACTATAGTGGATATAACGGAATTTGTCCAACATTCTCGAGATAAGAAAATACATTGACCGCAAACCGAGAATTGCAAAAATATTAGAACTAAAAACGATGAAAGGGTCTGTTGTAATGGCTAAAATTGCCGGAATACTGTCTAGCGCAAAAAGGATGTCGGTCAATTCGATTACTATCAATGCCATAAAAAGGGGAGTGGCAGCACGGACTCCCATTCTTCTGATAAAAAATTTGTCCCCGTCCATTTGGTAAGTGATGGGAAATATTTTTTTTACAAGTTTAAAAAGTTTTGTCGATTTGGGATCAACCTGAGAATCACTGCTTTTGAGCATACGATATGCCGTAAATAAAAGAAAAGCACCAAAAACATAAATAATCCAATCAAATTTATTGATAAGTGCCACACCGAATAAAATCATCAATGCTCGAAAAACCACGGCTCCAATGATTCCCCAAAAAAGTACTTCGTGCTGATATTTTGCCGGTATGGCAAAAGAGGAAAATATGACGGCGATTACAAAGACGTTGTCAATACTCAAGGAAAGCTCTACAAAATAACCTGTAATATACTTTAAAACAGCTTGTTGCGGTTCTAGGTTTGTCGGATTGTCAATTATTCCTTCTTTAAAAAGCCAAAATATAACACCTGAAAACGAGAGCGCAATTACAAACCAAATGGTTGTCCAAATACTCGCTTCTTTAGTACTCACTACGTGAGCTTTTCTGTGAAAAACTCCTAAATCTAAAGCAAGAAAAATAATTATACAGAGTATGAATAATCCCCAAATTAACATCAGTAGAAAATTTTGTGTAAATATAAAGAAAAATCAAAAGTTGTTTAATAAGGTTTTGTTAATAGAATTTGTTGCGTTAAACCTTTTCTAAAAAGAGATAACAGCTCGATGTTTATTCCTAATTTCGAAACAAACATTTTTTAATTTAAATCCTTATGATAAAAAAGATAACTCCGACAGATTATCCAATTGCGGACATCATTACAAAACGATGGAGTCCGCGTGTATTTGCCGACACACCGATTACCGAAGAAGAAGCAAAAATATTATTAGAAGCCGGAAGATGGGCTCCGAGTTCAGGCAATATGCAACCTTGGATTGTTTTCTGGGGAATTCGCGGAACTGAAATGTACGACAGAATTTTCAGGTGTCTGGACGATTACAATCAACAATGGGCAGGAAATTCACAAATGTTATGGCTCAACGGATTTAGAAAAAAAATGCCAAATAATGACTTGGAAAATTTTCATGCATTGCACGATTTAGGTTTATTTATGGGAAATGTGCTTCATCAGGCTACCTATATGGACATTGCCGTGCATCAAATGGCAGGAGTTTTATATGAAAAAGCGTTGGGCGAATTTAATATTCCCAATGATTATCATATTGCCACAGCCGTCGCTTTTGGACGCTACGGAGGAAATCCGGAAAAACTTTCAGGAGCTATGAAAGCACAAGAAATTGAACCAAATAGAAAAAGAAAACCGCAATCTGAATTTGCATTTAACGGCAATTTCAAGTAAAGAATTTATGTTATGGAAAAGAAGAAAAAACACGCTGATTTTCAGAATGAATACAGACGCTCATCCAATATTGGAAAAAAAGAATATGAAGAGCAATTGAGAATTAAAGGTGACGGGGATTTAAAATTAACCCGTGATGAAGAGATGAAAGTGAAAAGCCAGGATGAAAAAATTTCAGAAGTAATGAATGATTTGTTGGAGAACAATGCCGACGAACCCTTGGATAAACATGAAGAAGAATAACAGAAGTATAAGCTAACTAAAAACACCTCAGTGATTAATAGAGCTTTTCTTGCAATTTCTATTTTACATAATATAAATTATAGCTCAATAAGATTGGTTTTAGTTTTATAAGGTATGAGGTTTTTTGACTAGAAATCTGTTTTATGACTTCTATCATAATTTATACGCTTTTGCATAACATAACTTGCAGCATGTAAATAAGAAAATTTATCAAAGTTTAGAATATGGACAATGCTACACTGATTTCGGAAATAAAGGGTCTTCAAAGAGAAAAAAACGCAATCATTCTTGCTCATTATTACCAAGACTCAAAAATTCAGGACATCGCTGACTTTGTTGGTGACAGTTTGGAACTTTCAAAAAAAGCGGCTGAAACAGATGCCGATATGATTGTTTTTGCAGGTGTTCATTTTATGGCTGAAACCGCAAAAATTTTAAATCCCTCAAAAAAAGTCGTCATCCCCGATTTAAATGCAGGCTGCTCTCTGGCAGATGGCTGTCCTCCTGATGCGTTCCGAAAATTTTTGAAAAAGTATCCAGAACACAAAGTAGTTACCTACATTAACTGTTCTGCCGAAATCAAGACTTTAAGCGATGTTGTTTGTACTTCTTCAAACGCTAAAAGAATTATCGATTCCATTCCAAAAAATCAACCTATTATTTTTGCTCCCGATCAAAATTTGGGAAAATACCTGATAAAAGAAACCGGTCGAGATATGGTACTTTGGGACGGAGTTTGCGTTGTTCATGAAGCATTTTCTATTGAAAAAATTCTGGATTTATTAAAAAAATTTCCCGATGCCATGATTGCAGCACACCCTGAATCTGAAGCTCATATTCTTAAAATTGCACATTTTATCGGCTCGACTTCTGCTATTCGAAATTATGTAAAAAATCACAACCATCATACATTTATCATTGCTACCGAAGCGGGCATCCTCCATAAAATGATTGCAGAAAATCCCGACAAAAAATTAATAGCAGCACCGGCTGATGAAGACAATACGTGTGCTTGCAGTGAATGTGCATTTATGAAACTAAACACTTTAGAGAAACTCTATCACTGTTTGCGAGATGAATCTCCGGAAATAACTTTGGAAAAAGATATTATGGAAAAAGCACTACATCCTATAAATCAAATGCTGCAACTTTCTTAACTGTGCTGCTTTTTTAAAATGACAAAATCAGTTGATATATTAATAATCGGTTCCGGAATATCGGCATTATTTTTTGCCATTAAAACGGCAATTAAATGTCCGAATAAATCTATTCTAATCCTTACAAAATCTTCCAAGGACAATAACAGCACCCGATATGCTCAAGGAGGGATTGCCATTGTAACTGATTTTATAAAAGATGATTTTACCAATCATATTGAGGATACACTCCGAGCAGGAAAATATACCAACAAGCTGGAAGTTGTTGAGATGGTAATTAAACAAGCTCCTGAAAGACTCGAAGAACTTATAAGATTTAATATCGATTTTGATAAAAATCCGGATGGCACATGGAATTTAGGACTTGAAGGCGGACATTCCCAGCATCGAATTCTTCATCATAAAGACATCTCAGGATTAGAAATAGAAAGAAAACTGCTCCAAAAATTAAAAGATTTTCCAAACATTTCACTCAATGAAAATACCGCTGTTCTTAATTTAACTCAAAATAACAAGAACTGTATAGGAGTTTTTTATTACGATAGAAAAAGTAAAACAACCGATTTTATTTTCTCAAACGTGACAGTTTTATGTACCGGAGGATGTGGTCAAGTTTTCAAGCGAACTACAAATCCGGAAATTGCAACCGGTGACGGTCTGGCAATGGCACATAAAATAGGAGCTGAAATTCAAGATATGCACAATATACAGTTCCATCCTACTGCACTTTACGAAAAAAACAAAAATCAATATTTTCTAATTTCGGAAGCCGTTAGAGGTTTTGGAGCTTATATAATCAATCAGAAAGGTGAGCGTTTTGTTTTTAAACATGATGTTCGCGGAGAACTTGCCACACGTGATATCGTTTCAGAAGCCATTGAAACTGAAATGAAAAAAAACGGGACAGAGTTTGTTTATTTAGATTGCAGGCATCTCGACGAGAATGAATTTAATAATCATTTTCCCACGATAGTTGCTTATTGCAATAATATTGGATTATCTCCCAAAACAGATTTAATTCCAATATTTCCTGTTGCCCACTATCAATGTGGAGGCATTGTTGTCGATAAAAATTCTCAGACAACCGTTCCGAGATTGTTTGCCATTGGTGAATGTTCTTATACAGGTTTGCACGGCAACAACCGATTGGCATCAAATTCCTTGTTGGAAGCGTTGGTTTATGCACATCAATGCTCAGAATACTTAGTTGATAACAATGAAATATTTACGTCGCCAAAAATTGAAAATCACCCCCTTCCCTCCTTTCAAATTTCTACGAATAATAACAATTTACAAGCAACTGAAATACGGCAAAAATTACAAAAAATAATTACGCAAGGTTTCTTAAATCAACTTCCTTTAGATTTTGCCAAAGAAAGAATTACTGAAATTTATGAAGAAACCAAACTCCTTGCTTCGTCGAATATAAAAAATCTTGAAACGGTTGAATTGGAGAACATGACAATAGTCGCAACTTTAATAATCGATGCGAAAATTCAATATTCTAAATTAACTTCAACGAATTTCCCTTGATTATTCCTCAGGCGGATAACCGTGAATTTCCTCGAAAATTTCATCAAAGTTCTGACGCAGGTAATTACGTAATTTTTGTTTGTAATCATCGCGAAGCCAACTCCTAAAGTTATGTGTGCTTTTACTGATGCATTTACAGTATTTATCAATGCGGTCGTCTATTTCTTCATCTAAAAGTTTCACCAAATTTAATGCATCGTAAACATCCTCACTATTTTCTATACAAATTTTGGAATGCTGTTCAATGGAACGTTCTAAAATTACTTTGGTGGATTCTCCGGCTTTTTGAGCTTTTTCATAAGCGTCTTTCATATTAAAATGAATCGAATCGGAATTTTGAAATTTTTCCCGAACTTCGGGTTCCATTTCATATTCAAAATAGCTTTCCAATTCCTCATCGCTCAACAATCTGTCCAAATAATAATCCGGATATCGGAAAATTGACTGCCAATCAATAGGTGCATCCCACGAACCGAAACGCTGATAGTTATTCCCCAAATCAATGACTTTAAAACTAGATTTGTTGTTCAAGATTCGAGAACCTCTTCCTATCATTTGAAAATACAGCGTCAGAGAACGCGTTGCACGATTGAGTATAATCGTATCAATGGTTGGCTCATCAAATCCTGTAGTCAGAATACTGACCGATGTCAAAATGGCATCAGGAGTGGTCCTAAACCATTCCAAAATTTCTTTACGTTGACTTTTCGTCGCAGTGTTGTCCAAATGTTTAATCGGCAAACCGGCAGCGCGCAAATGGTAATACACTTGAATCGATGTATTGATACCGTTGTTGAAAATCAAAGTTTTGGAACCCTTCGCATGACTTAAATAAGCAGAAATCAACTTGTCTAACATTCCGGTTCCGGAATATAAATCATCTGATGATTTGACGGTATAATCGCCGTGGGGTCCGATTTCTAATGATGTAAGTCCCAAGTTGTAATGAATCATTTCAATTTCGGCCAAAAACTCATTGTCAATCAACGAACGAATGCTTTCTCCGACAATTAATTCGTCGTAATTGTCTTTCATCGGCAAATTTCGATTGGAACTTAAAGGTGTTGCCGTAACACCAAGGATAAATGAACTTTCAAAAAACTTGAACAGCTTGGTAAACGAATTGTAATGCGCTTCGTCAATAATTACCAAACCAACGTCAGAAATATCTAATTTATCGTCATTTAAACGGTTGTTTAAAGTCTCAACCATCGCAACAAAACAGCTGTATTCATTCTGGTCTGAAAGGTTTGCTGTGCTGTTTACCACTTTGTTCACCACTCCGAAACTTGTGAGCATTTCCGAAGTCTGACGGCATAACTCAATGCGATGGGTCATCACCAACACCTTTTTTTTGTGGATTTTGAGATATTGCCTGACAATTTCAGAAAAAATTACAGTCTTCCCCCCTCCTGTCGGTAATTGGTACAACAAGTGATAATCTTCCGGAGCAGTTTTAAATTTCTCAAAAATCTGTTCAATCGCTCCTTTTTGATAATCGTATAATTCTTTATCAGTTTTTTTATCTTGAACAGATCGTAATAGTTCTAAATCATCAATCATTTGGAATTCTCCTTCTTAAAATTTTTTTGTGGGATGCAAAAATACGCACTTTTTAGGCGCCTGACGAACTTTTGTTGGCTAATTAGCATTTGATCCAAACGCCAGATTTATGATTTTTTTAAATACTATGCTAAATATGTATTAAAGTGCGTTTAATGAGTGTTATATTTTGCGTTTTCCCTTTATATTTACATCAAAACAAGAAAAACATAAAACAAACAAATTTATGAAAAAACGAGTTGGATTATTAGCAGGTTTAGGATTAGCTGCAGCAGGTGCTTATGCTTATTGGAAGTATAGAAGTCTGTCTCCCGAGGAAAGACAAGAGCTAAAAGACAAAGTAAACGCTACCGGTCAGCGCTTAAAAAACAAAGCAAAACAAATGGAAGGAAAGATTTCCGATAAGTATGACGAAATCAAAGACAAAGCTTCAGACAAGTATAATGATGTAAAGTCAAAAGCTGCAGACAAAGCCAAAGAATATAAAAATCAGGCTGAGAAAAAAGTTGATAGCGTCAAATCTTAATAAAAGCATTTGAAATTGCTATCGAAAAATCCCGGGTTCGTAAACTCGGGATTTTTTTTATTCAATATCGGAAGCTGAAATTATTTGTATTCCATGATACCTCATTTCTTCTTTTTGTTTTTCTAATTGCTCGGAATTGATAGGTCTGGAAGCATCTTCTATGAAAAAACAAGCAAATCCTTCTTTAAACGCATCCATCAAAGAATAATAAACACAAAAATCCGAAGCCAATCCGCACATATAAAGTTGTGATGCACCTTGGGCTTTTAAATATCCTGTCAATCCGGTTGATTTTAAATGTCCGTTGTCGTAAAAAACGCTGTAACTGTCGATGTTTTTATCGGTTCCTTTTCTGAATATGGCTTCTATTCTGCGGGTATTTAATTGCGGATGAAATTCAGCACCTTTGCTTTCTTGAACACAGTGATTTGGCCATAACGTTTGTTGTTGTCCGTGAACTTGAATTTGATCGAAAATCTTTTTTCCCGGATTGTTCGACGCAAAACTAATGTGATCTTCAGGATGCCAATCTTGAGAAGCAACCACCAAATCAAATTTATCTTGAATCGAATTAATGAGCGGTATGATTTTATCACCTTCAGGAACTGCCAACGATCCTCCGGGAATAAAGTCATTCTGAACGTCTATTATAATTAATGTTTTCATTTTAATTTTTATTGATGTGCTGTGATAATGTCTTTCTGAATCCTTTTTAACTTTTCACTCAATCCTACTTTGTAAATATGCGGATTGTGAAAACGTTTGAATTCTTCGGGTAATTTTTCCAATCGCTTTTTGGAATAAGCAACGATTTCATGCAGATTATATGGAGATGTTATTCTTTCTCCATTGGATACAATTTGAGTCAGTAAAGGTTCATGCGTAAAGTTATCCAACTTTAATCGCTTTCTGTCATCAAATGGATGCTCCATCACAGACAAGGTAGTTTCATCTGCTTTTGAAATGGCATCTGCACCATAAAACTTCCCGTCAGCTGATATCATGCGATACACTTGTTTTTGATGAGGAATAGAAATTTTTTCTATGCTTTCAGAAAGTTTCATTCGCGGTTCACCATTAAATTCTGAAAGTTTATAAATGCCTCCAAGCGCGGCATTGGGATGCCCGGTAACCAAATTTGTTCCTACGCCATAAATATCGATAGGAGCTTGTTGTTCTTTTAAACTTTTAATTACATATTCATCCAATTGATTGGATGCGACAATTTTTACATAATTTAAATTCGCTTGATCCAACATTTTCCTGCTTTTTTTAGCAAGATAAGCCAAATCGCCACTGTCTAAGCGAACGCCCATTAATTTTTCGCCCTGATTTTCCATTTCTTTCGCCACTGTAATTGCATTGGGAATTCCACTTTTTAAAGTGTTGTACGTGTCGACCAATAAAACACAATCTTTGGGTCTGATTTTAGCGAAATCACGAAATGCTTCAAGCTCGCTTTGATACGTTTGAATAAAAGAATGCGCCATTGTTCCCGAACACGGAATGTTAAAATCCTTTGCAGCCAACACATTGCTAGTACTGTCAAATCCGCCTATAATAGCAGCACGTGTGGCATAATATCCGCCGGTTGCTTGCGACCGTCGGAGTCCCATTTCAAGTAAAATCTCATTGGGTGCACTATGTCTGATTCTGCTGGCTTTTGTTGCAATAAGCGATTGAAAATTTAAAATGTTCAAGAGAACCGTTTCAATAATTTGTGCTTCGATGATATTTGCTTCAACCTGCAAAATCGGACAATTGGGAAATACGACATCCCCTTCCCTAACTGAAAAAATGTTGCCGTTAAATTTGAAAGTTTTTAAATAGTCGAGAAAATCTTTACTAAAATTGTATGCAGACAAATATTCAAGATCCGAATCCGTGAAACGGTATTCATCAATAATCTTAAGAATATCCTCCAAACCTGCAAAAACAATATATCCTCCTTTAAATGGGTTGGTTCTGTAGTAGTAATCAAAAACAGCGCGGGTGTCAGATTTTTTATCAAAATAAACCTGTGCCATTGTCAATTGATAGAGGTCGGTATAAAGTGCTGTTAGTTCCAATGAAAAGTGTTAATCATGTTTATAATCTCAAATATAAAATAAATTACCCCCGATATTTATTTTCCTGCTCACGAAGTTAGTAGTATTTTTGCATTCTTATCGTTTTTGATTAATTTTTCTAATTAGAATAACAGATTATGACATCATCAGACCTAATGAAAGACCTTAAAGTGCGGTTAGATGCTTTGAGGCGCTATCTTTGACATTGAAGGTAAAAAAATTGAAATTACCAACGATGAAGAGAAAACTTTTGATCCCAATTTTTGGAATGATTCCAATGCTGCTGAAGCATTTATGAAAGAATTACGAACCAAAAAAAAATGGGTCACGGAATTTGAATCGGCTGTTGCTCTTATGGAAGAAGCCGAGATACTTGCAGAATTTATTGATGAAGGAGAAGCCACCGAAGAACAATTAGAAAACACCTTAGAAAAAGCACAAGCGGTTATTGAAGCTTTAGAATTTCGAAACATGCTTAACTCCGAAGGTGACGATTTGAGCGCAGTGATTCAAATTACAGCCGGTGCCGGTGGAACAGAGAGTTGTGATTGGGCGAGTATGCTCATGCGTATGTACATTATGTGGGCAGAAAAACACGGCTATACAGTAACACAATTAAACTATCAAGAAGGCGATGTAGCCGGTGTTAAAACGGTTACTTTAGAAATAGATGGTGAATATGCTTTTGGTTGGTTAAAAGGAGAAAACGGAGTGCACCGATTGGTAAGAATTTCTCCGTTTGACAGCAACGCTAAACGTCATACGAGTTTTGTAAGTGTTTATGTCTATCCATTGGTGGATGAGTCTATTGAAATCGAAATTAATCCCGCAGATATTTCCTGGGATTTTGCCCGAAGTAGCGGTGCCGGCGGACAAAATGTGAACAAAGTAGAAACCAAAGCGATTTTAACCCACCACCCTACCGGAATAATTATTCACAACAGTGAAACCCGTAGTCAACTTGACAATCGGGAAAAAGCAATGCAGATGTTGAAATCTCAATTGTATGAAATAGAATTGCGAAAAAGAATGGCACAACGTGCTGAAATTGAGGAAAATAAAATGGCAATCGAATGGGGTTCACAAATCCGAAATTACGTATTGCACCCTTATAAATTAGTTAAAGACGTTCGCACAAACGAAGAATCTACCAATACGGATGATGTTTTAGACGGAGAAATTGATGCATTTCTCAAATCTTATTTAATGATGACCGGACAGAAACCCAAAAAAGAAGGTTTTTAAATTTTAAACTCATAAATCATGACAACCCTATATCACAATCCGCGCTGCAGCAAATCACGAGAAGCTCTGGAAATTCTTAATGAAAAAGGAGAAGAAGTCAATGTGATTCATTATTTAAAAACACCCCCTACCACCGACGAACTTCGAAATTTAATTTCATTGTTAAAGATAAAACCTATAGAATTAATTCGGACACAAGAAGCTGAATGGAAAGAAAATTTCAAAGATAAAAACCTCTCCGATGACGAACTTATTGAAGCTATGATTGCTTTTCCCAAATTAATAGAACGTCCGATTGTGGTGAAAAACTCGAAAGCAATTATTGGACGACCTCCCCAAAAAATCATTGATATATTATAGTGAACCAATTGCTTTTTATCAAGGAATAATCTTAACAGAATTTTGAGAGTGTTCCTTTTAAACTATTTATATCATTGACAAGTCTAATAATTTCAACTAAGGTAAAACTTATTTAAATAACTTCATGAGATTTATATTTTCAGTCCTCTTGCTCTTCGCGTGTACTAGCGCAATTTCACAATCATTTGGCAATGTTACGGTTCGTGGAACTGTTTTAGAAGAAGGAAGCAACTATCCTTTAGAATATGCAACAATATCATTTACAAATTCACAAGGAGAAATTGTAACCGGCGGCGTCACCGACCAAAACGGAACATTTTTAATTGACGTTCCAAGAGGAACTTATGATATTAAAATTGAATTTATATCATACCAAACTCAAACGTTAGAAAATCAAAATATTACCGCTGATATCACCTACCCTACCATTTATCTTGAAATGGATGCAGCTGTTTTAAATGAAGTTGTGATTCGTGCAGAAACTACAGAAGTTCAAGTAAGACTTGACAAGAAAATCTATAATATCGGACAGGATCTCACTGCTGGAGGCGCTACTGTTAGTGATGCACTTAATAATGTGCCTTCGGTTACGGTTGATGTTGACGGAAGTATTGCATTGAGAGGTAGTGACAATGTAAAAATATTAATAAATGGAAAACCTTCTGCAATCGCCGGATTTGGCGGGACAGATGCTTTGCGTCAACTGCCTGCTGAGGCTATCGAGCGTGTGGAAGTAATCACTTCTCCATCAGCAAGATATGATGCCGAAGGAACTGCCGGAATTTTAAACATTATCCTCAAAAAAGAAAAAACATTGGGATTAAATGGTTCTATCAGCGGAAGCATCAGCAGCCCTTTGGGAAGTAATGTAACGGGAAATATTAATTTGCGAACTCGAAAATTTAATATTTTTAATACCACCGGCTACTATTATAATAACAGACCGGGAACCGGATATTTTGACAATAATTACTTTTCGAGAACAACAACCGATTCTTTAGGAAATCCAATCACTATCGATCCAAATTTTGACCGTGTTATTGAGGATCGTCAAAACGACAGATTGCGACAAGGGTTCAACACAAACTTGGGAATCGAGTATTTTATCAACGAGCGCTCTTCAATTACAGCGAGTACTTTTTACCGCTTGGGACGAAATCACGACGAAACAACCAATGAGGTTTTAAACTATAGAAATGGAAATTTGGAAGAACGCAATGTTCGGTTTGAAGATGAAAAAGATGACAATTACAATTTTCAGGCAGCTTTAAATTATGAAAATAAATTTGATGAAGAAGGCAATCATAAATTAACTGCTGACCTTCAATATGAAAGAAGCCGAAGCGATGAATTTTCTATAATTTCTGATGAAATAACACTGCCTGCACCTTCTCGACTGCCATCCGAAGAAATTGACGAAAGATTCAAAAGACAAAATTATTTGGCTCAAGTGGATTATGTGCTGCCTATTGGTGAGAATGCTCAATTTGAAGCCGGATACCGTGGCGATTTTAATAAAAATGAAACTGATTACAAACTCTTTGAAGAAATCGGAACCAGTGGAAATTATTATTTAAACGACAGCATTTCCAACCTGTTTACCTATGAGCAAAATGTAAACGCTCTTTATACGCAATACGGGAACAAATTTGGAAGTTTTTCATTCTTACTTGGACTGAGGTTAGAACACACTATTGCAAAAGGAAATTTGGATGCCGAAAATGTGGTTGAAGACGCTCCGATAAATATGAATTTCGACAAAGAATATACCGGATTGTTTCCTACAGTAAATTTAACTTATGAATTGGGACACCGCGAAAACATAACTTTAGGGTACAATCGAAGAATTAACCGTCCGTGGCGATGGTATTTAAACCCTTTCCCGTCGCGCTCAAGCGAAGCGAATATTTTCCAAGGAAATCCGGATTTAGACCCTGCTTATTCCGATGCTTTTGATCTTGGTTATATGAAAAGATGGGAGAAATTAACGCTGACAACTTCTGTGTATTATCAACATGAAACCGATGCTTTTGAAAGAGTTCAGGAAGAAACAGGAGAAGTTACGGACAACGGAGTAAATGTGATTCGGACACTTCCTATCAATTTATCGACAAACCAACGTTACGGATTTGAAGTTGGGCTTATGTACTATCCCGCTCGATGGATATCGTTAAACGGAAGTTTTAATTATTTTCTTTTTAAAACTGATGGAATTCACAACAATATTAATTACGGTGTAGAAAATAGCAGTTATTTTGGTCGGTTTAGTTCCAAAATAAAATTGCCGACCAAAATCGAATGGCAAACCAATGCTTTTTATCGCGGTCCTCGAACCAATGCGCAAACACGGACAAAAGGAATGGCTTCCATTGATATGGCTGTGAGCAAGGAAATGTTTAATGACAATGCCACGCTTACTTTTAATGTCAGTGATTTATTGAACACCAGAAAACGAAGTAGTTTTACCGAAACTCCTTTTTTCAACAGCGACAGTGAATTTCAATGGCGCCCCAGAACTTTTACTTTGTCTTTTATTTACAGATTCAATCAACAGAAGAAAAATATGCGCCAGCAACGTAATGGCGGAATGGATGATGACGGTGGTTTTGAAGGATAAAAATAAATTCTAAAAATTTAAAAAATCCCGAGAATTTTTATTCTCGGGATTTTTTTATCGGCATTTCAATACACCTTTATGAAATGGAAAAACCACTTCCAGTAATGAAAGTGGTCTTCCAAGAAAATTAATTTAAATATATTATGTTACGAATTTAATTCTTTTTCTGCTTTACGTTCCTTCATTCGCTCCCGAAGTGCGCCCCCGATCCAATAAGGCAATAACCCTACTAAGAAGATTAACAACCAGAAGCCCATAGTAACTATAATCATTACGAGTAAAAAACCTAAAAATTCACTGAAGGTAAACATAAGAATGTAGATTATTTATTTTTTGTCAAATATAAAGTTTTTTTTATTTGGCAGCTAATGAATTTAAAAAAATTATAAACAAGAATTTAACAACTTTGCAGGTGCTGTGATAGGTTTTGACTAACTTTGCAGTTTTAAAATTCACGACTTTATATTAACTTAATCCCTAATATATTATAACTTATGCAATACAGAATAGAAAAAGACACTATGGGCGAAGTAAAAGTTCCCGCAGATAAACTCTGGGGTGCCCAAACTACACGTTCTCTTGAAAATTTCAAAATCGGTCCCAAAGCTTCCATGCCTTTAGAAATAATCTATGGTTTTGCGTATCTTAAAAAAGCTGCAGCACACACAAATTATGATTTAGGAGTGCTTTCTAAAGAAAAAAAAGACGCTATCGCAGCCGTTTGCGATGAAATTCTTGAAGGAAAACACGACGATCAATTTCCTTTGGTGGTATGGCAGACAGGAAGCGGTACTCAAAGCAATATGAATGTCAATGAAGTTATTGCTAATCGGGCGCATCAACTTGCCGGAAAAATAATCGGAGAAGGTGAAAAAACCATTCAACCCAATGACGATGTCAACAAATCTCAGTCTTCCAATGACACCTTCCCTACTGCAATGCACATTGCGGCTTATAAAAAATTAATTGAAGTTACCATTCCCGGAATTGAGCAATTGCACAAAACACTTGCATCCAAAGCTGAAGAATTTAAAGATGTTGTAAAAATCGGACGTACGCATTTGATGGACGCAACTCCGCTAACTTTAGGACAAGAATTTAGTGGGTATGCCTCTCAACTGGAACATGGACTTGTTGCATTAAAAAACACCCTGCCGCACTTGGCCGAATTGGCATTGGGAGGGACAGCTGTCGGAACCGGACTAAACACTCCGGAAGGTTATGATATCAAAGTTGCAGAATACATTGCAAAGTTTACTAATTTACCTTTTATAACTGCAAAAAACAAGTTTGAAGCACTTGCTGCTCATGATGCTTTTGTAGAATCTCACGGGGCGCTAAAACAATTAGCCGTTTCCATCAATAAAATAGCAAATGACATACGTTTATTGGCAAGTGGTCCACGAAGCGGAATCGGAGAAATCATCATTCCTGCAAATGAACCGGGTTCATCGATAATGCCCGGAAAAGTGAATCCTACTCAGGCGGAAGCCATCACCATGGTTTGTGCACAAGTGATGGGGAATGACGTTGCCATTTCTGTAGGTGGCATGCAAGGGCATTTTGAACTCAATGTGTTTAAACCCATGATGGCTGTTAATTTCCTTGAATCTGCACAACTTCTCGGAGATGCATGTGTTTCCTTTGATATCCATTGTGCACAAGGAATTGAACCGAATCATGAAATTATTAAAAAACAACTTGATAACAGCCTGATGTTGGTTACCGCTTTAAATACAAAAATCGGTTATTACAAAGCGGCAGAAATAGCAAATGCAGCTCATAAAAACGGGACTACCTTAAAAGAAGAAGCAGTGCGATTAGGATATGTATCCGAAGAAGATTTTGATCGTTGGGTACGTCCGGAAGATATGATTTAATTTTAGTTTAAATTACCCTTCTTAAACCACATTGTTTTTCAAATGATGTGGTTTTTTATTTTTTTAAAAGCCACTCCCAAATTATCAATCAAGTCACTTGCCATTAACGCATGTTCTCCGATTTTTTCGCTTGCTATATCGCCTGCCATTCCGTGTAGGTAAACGCCGAGATATGCAGCAATGATAGGTGTGTAATCTTGAGCTAACAATCCGGCAATAATTCCGCTTAACACATCGCCCGATCCGGCAGTTGCCATCCCGGGATTCCCTGTGGAATTAATAAAAATTTTGTCTTTGTAAATGGTCATTGTATGTGCTCCTTTTAACACGACAATGACATTCAACTTTTTAGAAAACGCTTTTACTTTCTCAATTTTATCGAAATCATTTTTCCATTTTCCAATCAACCGTTCCAATTCTTTGGGATGTGGCGTGAGAATGGACTGCTCCGGGATTAAATTTAAAAATTCGGGTTGTTCGGCTAAAATATTAAGACCGTCTGCATCGATTACCAACGGTTTACGGCAACTTTTTAAGAACGTGAGAAAAGCAGCACTTGATTTTTTTGAATTCCCCATTCCCATTCCCACAGCAATTGTAGAATATTCTTCCGCTTTTACTTCTATTTTAGAATGCTCATTTTGATCACTATCGGTAATTACCAATGCTTCAGGAAGTGTCGTTTGGATAATTTGGTAACCACATTTTGGTACGACTACAGTAACTTTTCCACCCCCTGATCTGTATGCTGCTTTTGCTGTCAAATAAGCTGCACCTATCATTCCGTGTCTTCCTCCGATAACTGCCACATGACCATAGGTTCCTTTGTGAGAAAATTTTTCGCGATTTTTTATAAGTTGTGTTGCTTCGTTTAATGTAACCAGCTTTGCAAGCGGTGTCAGAGATTGTATGAAATCTTAATCCAAATTTATATCCAACACTTCCACATGCTGAATTATTTCAGCATTTTCAGGAAGAAAAAAAGAAAATTTCGGACACTGAAACGTAAGAATTACTGAGGATTTCACAACAGTATTAAAATCCGTTACCGGAGCATTTGAAAACAAACCCGAAGGCATGTCAATTGAAATTTTAATTGCTTTTGAGGTATTCAGATGTTGTATCAATTTTTTTATCCAAGAATCCGGAGTTCTATTTAAACCTACTCCGAATATAGAATCTACAACAAGCATTTTTTCATCAATCTTCGGAAAATCTTTTTCAGAAAATATTCGATATACAGGAATATTTCTTGCTTCTAATTTTTGAAAATTACTTTTAAAGTCAGAAGTATACTTTTCTTTAAAATCTAAAATATAAATTTTGATTTTGTAGCCGGCTTCAAACAACATTCTTCCCACAGCCAGTCCATCTCCCCCATTGTTTCCGGAACCGCAAAATAGAATAACTTCTTCGATTGAATCTGAAGGATAATTTTCACTAATCCACTGAAATATCTTAGTTGCTGCACGTTCCATTAACGCTTCTGAAGAAATATTCTGATTGCGAATGGTATATGCATCGGCTTGTTTTATTTGTTTATCTGAAAGGACATTCATGGATTGGTTCGTTTAAAGAGATACGAAATCAAAAATACGCTTAAAAAATTATTATTAAAATTGTTGACAACCCCGTGCATAACTTCTGCTATTATGCTTTTTATTCCTTTATATATTCTGTAAATTTCATAAAACTCTCATTATGGAAACACGAGATGACCTTCTTTTAAAGCTCAGACCCAAAATTGAATCTGTAAAAACTTTATCCACTACAAGTTCTGAAGAATCTTTTCAGAATCAAGTGTTGAGACCTTTAATTCTTGTTCAAGAAGAACTTTTGCTAAATTCCTTTAATAACTATATCAAAAACCATAAAAATTATTTTTTTAAACTTTCTGCCGAAAAAAAGTTGGATTATATTGATACAGCATTTCAAAAGGATTTTAAATTTTTAAATGTAATCCGAGGGATTGTCATCGGATTATTTACGACAAAAGAATACACTGTTTATAGTTTGAATTCCTCATCCTTAAACAAACGAATGATACATTTGATTAAAGAACTGATAAAAGATAACATCCAACTGTTTGAGATAACGGATGATTCAGACAAGAACCAATCGAAAAACTATTACAATGCACTCAGTTCATAAAGGAAGAAACCATTTTTAATTTTAGTTTTGAAAAAAGTTATTTTGATATCATTTATTAAATAAAATTTATGCAACTCACTGCATTAGATTGGTTTATTATTGGAGGAATACTTCTTTTGTTTTTAATTATCGGTTTAGTTGTCGCAAAACAATCCGGGAAAGATTCAGAATCTTTTTTTCTTTCAAATCGTAATATGCCTTGGTGGCTGCTGGGTGTCAGTATGGTTGCCACGACTTTTGCAGCAGATACCCCCAATTTTGTCGCCGGACTAATTCGACAAGAAGGCGTCTCGGGAAATTGGATTTGGTGGAGTTTTCTCTTAACGGGAATGTTAACTGTTTTTTTCTATTCAAAACTGTGGAGACGCAGTGGAATCACAACCGATTTAGAATTTTACGAACTCCGTTACAGTGGAAAAAGCGCGGCTTTTTTAAGAGGTTTTCGTGCGTTATATCTCGGAGTGTTTTTCAATATCGTCATCATGGCAAACGTGTGTCTGGCTGCCTTAAAGATAGGGCATGTAATGTTCGGATTATCCGCTGTCGAAGTTTTGCTCATCTCCACTCCTGTTGTGATTATCTATTCGGCATTGGGAGGTTTGAAGGGCGTCTTATTGACGGATTTTGTACAATTTTTGATTGCGATGATAGGAAGTATTTGGGCTGCCGTTTATTTGGTGCAACTGCCGGAAATCGGAGGAGTTAGAAAATTACTGGCTGCTCCTGAAGTTGCCGAAAAAACTTCCATGTTACCTGATTTTTCCAATCCGGAATTAGTGATTCCTTTATTGATAATTCCTCTGGCTGTGCAGTGGTGGAGCGTGTGGTATCCCGGTGCTGAACCCGGAGGTGGCGGCTATATTGCACAACGAATGCTTGCCGCAAAAGATGAAAAAAATGCAGTTTGGGCAACGCTTTTCTTCAATTTTGTGCATTATGCGCTACGTCCGTGGCCGTGGATTCTCGTGGGATTTGCTTCACTTATTGTTTATCCGGATTTGGAAAGTTTACGCGTGGCTTTTCCCCATCTGGATCCTTCATTTGTCAAAGACGATTTATCCTATCCAGCAATGTTGACATTCCTTCCGGCGGGATTACTCGGAATCGTAATTACTTCATTGATAGCTGCATTTATGAGCACCATTTCAACTCATTTAAATTGGGGAAGTTCTTATGTGGTCAATGATTTCTATATTCGGTTTCTCAGAAAAAATGCCGGAAATAAAGAACAAGTTTTTATCGGGCGATTGTCCACGGTGTTGATGATGATTTTTGCATCACTTCTTGCGTTGGTTTTAGATGAAGCCAGAGATGGGTTCAATATTCTCTTAACCATCGGTGCCGGAACCGGTTTGCTTTTTATCCTTCGTTGGTTTTGGGAAAGAATCAACCCTTATAGTGAGATAGCCGCCATGGTTATTTCATTTGTAATTTCTGTTTTCTTTTTTATAAATAATAAATCAGACGCACCGTGGATAACGCTTCCTGTTCATTGGCAATTGGTTTTAAGCGTAGCAATTACAACTTTTGGATGGATAGTCGTAACTTTTTTAACCAAACCTTCCAAAGCTGAAAAAATTGAAAGTTTTAATGAATTGATATTCGAGAAAAAATCAAAATTTGAGGGTTTTAAATTTAAAATCCTCGGATTTATCACCGGAACTATCGGCACTTATACTGCTTTATTTGCTATTGGAAATTATATTTACGGGAAATATTTACTTGCTACTTCTATGCTGCTTATTACAATTGTTGCGGCGTTGATCGTCAGAAAGTCCCTTCAAAAAATAAATTAATCAAATTAAGCCGTTGTATTTCCGAAGAAACCATTCGGCAGTTAGAAACAGAATTATCAAGCCTAACAAGTATTTCCAGTCAATCAATGGAGTAGTTGAAACTTCTGTTCTTTTGATAGTTTTAAAAGAATCGTCATTTAATAATTTTTGAATTAAATCCGCTCCTTGATTTGCATAAAAAACTTCGCCGGAAGTATTTTGTGCAACACGTTGAAGTTTAGCGATGTTGGCATTTAAAAATTGCTTCTCCATGTCAAAATCAAGAACAGAAAAAAGTCCATTTTTAGAAAGTGGTTCATCAGTTAAAAAAACGGTATAACTGTATTCTCCCGCTTCTAAATTTCCTAAATCTACTTCATAAAAATTGGACCGAAGCAACATCGGAAAAACCTTTTCTTCTTCAGTTTCTATATTTTTAATTCGAATTTGAAGGGTTGCACGCGCATCAAAAACATAATTTTTATCAAAAAATTGAGCAAAGATTTTTATCGGTCTGTTGTTATAATAAAAGTTTTCGGCAGTTACTTCCAATCTTTCTCGTTTTTTTTGAGAAGCTAAATACTGTATAATATTTCCAATAAAATCATCAAATTTTTGAAAATCACCAACGTCTCTGAAACTCTTTGCTCTCCATCGCCAAAAACCATCACCGTCCCAAAGTGCATACCGATAATTTGAACTTTCTAAAGTTGCCAAAAGCGGATTTTCATTGTTTAATCCATTGACAGTCTGATTTATGATCGTCTGATAGTTTCCTTGAATTTCAATATTTCCAAAAGTTGAATAAAGTGGTGGAAAATCTGAAAAACCTATATCTTCAATCGCAAAAGCACTATAACTTTCATTTAAACTTCCTTGAACTAGTTCGGTACTTTGAGAAATATTTTTGCGGAAGTGAGGTTGAAAGCGATTTAATGAATTCCAATCGGTGTGGTGCCCCGTGATAATTAAATAATTTTTACCAATCGTTTCCAGCTGATTAAAAATATTTCCAAAAGTATGATCCGGTTGATATAAAACCACAAGTTGATAATCTTCAAGAACTTCTATGGCTTCTCCCGGTTTTAATAAATCAAAAGTGCGTTGCTCATTGCTTGTAACTGCACGTTTGAATGTACCGATATCCGGATGCGACATATTGCTTATCATCAACACCTGTGTGGCTTGATCGATAACTTCAACGGCAAAAGACTTGGTGTTGTTCGTTGTGTTTCGTTCTTCATTAAGCGGAGTTAAAGTCGCTTGATATTTTTGAACACCGACCCGTTCTGCCGGAAGTGTGAAATTTACAAGATGTGAATTCTTGTTCTTGGAAAATGATAAGGGTTGTTTGTATACAACCGTTTCGTTGTGATGAATAATCAATTCAGACGCAACTTCTTCAGAAGCATTGTATGATACAATGACTTCCACCGGAAATTTATTTTTCAAAAAAGTATAGCGATTGGTATTGAGCTGTTCAATTTTCAAATCCGGATAAACAATTGAATCACCTAAAATTACAGGAAGAATCTGATTTTTAGATTTGGAAACCACAAATTCGTAATCCGTTCCAAATGTTTGATTTCCATCTGTAATAAGAACAATAGGTGCTACTTGATTTTTATAAAGATTTAGGGTCGTTTTAAGCGCAGAAGCAATATTGGTATTATTCTCATCAAAACTAAAAGAATCAACAGATTGGAGCCTTGTTCCAAATGAATAATAAGAAATATCAAATTTGTCATTTAATTCACTGTGATTTCTCAATTGATGGTATAAAGCTTTTGCTTTATCTGCAAAATCCAAGTGTTTTATAGAAGCCGAGTTATCAATCAAAACCGGAAGTTGTGGTTTTTCCAAATAACCGGTGGTGTTCTTAAAAGTCGGATTGATAATCAGAATACCCAATGCAAATAACGCCAAAAATCGAAGTGTCAGTAAAATCCAACGAAGATTCCCTGTTATTTTTGAATTGTATCTATACATCAAAAATGCCAGAATAAATGATATTATTCCGGCGATAATGATATAAAAACTTGTTGGTGTATCCACGTATTATTCCGTATCAGAAATTATTGGAATTAAAGATTAAGTTAACATCCCTCCATCTACTTGAATTACTTGCCCTGTGATATAGGCAGCTAAATCACTTGCTAAAAATACACAAGCGTTTGCGATATCTTCGGGTTGTCCGCCTCTTTTTAAAGGAATGGCATCTCTCCAACCCTGTACTATTTTTTCATCCAATTTATCTGTCATTTCAGTTTCAATAAATCCGGGAGCAATTGCATTGCAACGAATATTTCTGGAACCCAATTCCAAAGCAACAGATTTGGTAAATCCGTGAATACCTGCTTTCGATGCAGCATAATTTGCCTGACCTGCATTTCCTTTAACTCCAACGACAGAACTCATATTTATAATCGATCCTTTACGTTGTTTTAACATCGTTCTCTGAACAGCTTTTGTCATATTGAAAACCGACTTCAAATTCACTTCGATGACTTTATCAAAGTCCGCTTCCGTCATTCGCATCAGAAGGTTGTCTTTTGTAATTCCGGCATTGTTCACCAAAATATCAATAGCGCCAAAATCGTTTAGTACTTCATCAATTAATTTTTGGGAATCTTCAAATGAAGCAGCATCACTTTTATAGGCTTTTATTTTTACGTCGTTAGTTGTAACTAATGCTTTAATAATTTCATCCGCAGCAACTGCAGAAGAACTATACGTAAATGCAACATTTGCACCATGAGCTACAAACGTTTCGACAATTCCTTTTCCGATACCTCTGCTCCCTCCTGTAATGATTGCTGTTTTTCCATCCAATAATTTCATACGTATGAATTTAAAATTTGAAATTGATTTTAAAAAATCCAAAGATACTAAAAGCAAAATGCAATTAGAACAAAAAAAGCCCCATCCGTAGATAGAGCTTTTATAATTTACTTGGAAAAATTAAGACACCTGATACTCAGGCAATAATTTTTCTCTTTCATCTAACCATTGTGGCAATGAAACTACTTTTTCTCTTGTTCCTTTAACGCCAACTGTAACTACTTTGTTTTTCTGACGAAGTCCAAAAACAGCATTGACAATAGATTGTCGGATTCTTGGAAATCTTTCAGGGTCCAATTTTTTAGTTACAATTGCATGATTTGTAAGTTCATCTAGAGTTAACGGACGCTGGACACTTTTCAAACGTGTGACAATAAAAGTTCCCCATATGGATTTTCTTCCTCTTTTTCCTTTAGATCTCTTGGGACCCTTTCTATTTTTAGGGTCTGAATCTGATTGTGAAGCTGAACTTTCAGTTTCAGATTCAGTTTCAGAAGGTTCAGGTGACAACACCTGTGTTCTCTGTTTTGCAGCTTCGGTTTGAACCTGTTGTTCTGAAGGAATCGTGTCAAGATTTTCCAATACCGCATCGGGCATAGGAATGTCTTTGAGTTCATCCAAAACTTTTTTCAGGTCTTGCAATCTTTTAAGAGTAGAAACAAATTCTCGATGGTACTCGAGTTTAATTCGTTGTAAAATTTCCACGGGGAGTTTCATGTCAAGTTTGTTTATAGAGTTAATAAATGTAGTTGTGTTTATACAATAACAGATGCCACCTTTTTGCCGATTTCTGCCGGACTATCCACCACATGGATACCGCATTCGCGCATCACTTTTTTCTTGGCTTGCGCCGTATCCTCACTTCCACCTACAATGGCTCCGGCATGTCCCATAGTTCTACCGGCTGGTGCAGTTTCACCTGCTATAAATCCGATTACGGGTTTGTTGATTCCGCTGTTTTTATACCACTGAGCAGCTTCAATTTCCAATTGACCACCAATTTCGCCAATCATAACAACAGCTTCACATTCAGGGTCTTGTATTAACATTTCTAAAGCTTCTTTGGTAGTGGTTCCGATGATGGGATCTCCGCCAATTCCAATGGCAGTAGTAATTCCCAAACCTTGTTTTACTACCTGATCGGCAGCTTCATAAGTAAGCGTTCCGGATTTTGAAACAATTCCGACATTTCCTTTTTTAAATACAAAACCGGGCATAATTCCTACTTTTGCTTCTTCTGGTGTAATTACTCCGGGACAGTTTGGCCCGATTAAACGGCTGTTTCGTTGTTTTACATAGGTTGCAGCTTGAATCATATCTTTTACCGGAATTCCTTCGGTAATAGTGATGATAACTTTAATGCCTGCATCTGCAGCTTCCATAATGGCATCTGCTGCAAAAGCCGGTGGTACAAAAATAATTGAAGTGTCGGCTCCGGTTTCTTTTACTGCTTCTTGAACCGTATTAAACACCGGTTTTCCCAAGTGTTTTTGTCCTCCTTTTCCGGGAGTAACACCTCCGACTACGTTGGTTCCGTAATCAATCATTTGCTCTGCATGAAAGGTTCCTTCACTTCCGGTAAAACCCTGAACAATTATTTTTGAATTCTTATTAACTAAAACGCTCATTTTTGATTATTAAATTTATTAAAAAATATTTCAAATATAACTCTTTTTGTATTAAATCTTAACAGCTTCGTATCCTTTTCCGAAATCTCCATTTTTTGAAGCCGGTTGCGTAATCAAATGGCCTCTGATTATCTTACCGTCTTTTAATTCCCAAATTGCCATAAAGTGGGCAACTCCAATTTCTTCATCAATATTTTCATAAGTGCGCACGTAATAATTGTGTCTTAAAGTAACAAAATTTCGTTGTGCCAACAAATGACTTATTTCTACACGTAATTCAGCATAAGATTTTTTAATAGAATTGATAAACGATTCCAAATCGTTTATATTCATAATAGTTAATCCTTCTGAACCATTCCAATATATAGAAATATCTTTATGAAAAAAATCTTTTATCAATTGATTGTCATTGAGCAAATCTCTTTGATAAAAATCTCTGATTATTTCTCTTGATGATTTACTCATTTTTCTTTTTCATATTTTCAATGAACTCAGGAAGTGCACGGATGGCAGCAATTTCTTTAAATTTTTGTCTGGCATCGATTGCCGGGGAACCAAAATATCGTTTGTTTTCCGAAACTGATTTTGAGATTCCACTTTGAGCCAAAAGCTCAGATTTGGAACCAATTGTAATTCCGCTTGTAACCCCGACTTGTCCCCAAATAGTAACCTTGTCTTCAATTACGACGCAACCTGAAATTCCGACTTGTGAAGCAATTAAGCATTGTTTTCCGATAACGGTGTCGTGCCCCACATGAACCTGATTGTCCAGTTTTGAACCTTTTCCGATAATCGTTGAAGCCGTAACTCCGCGATCAATGGTACACAAAGAACCAATTTCTACATCGTCTTCGATTACAACATTTCCTCCGCTGAGAAGTCTGTCAAAATGCGTCGAACGGTTTTTGTAATAAAATGCATCGCTGCCTACCACTGTTCCTGCATGAATGATTACATTGTCGCCAATAACGGCATTGTCGTAAATTACCACATTGGGGTGAAGAATACAATTCTTTCCGATTTTAACATGATTTCCAATAAAGACATTGGGTTGCACTATGGTTCCCTCACCTATCTTCGCAGTATGTGCAATGGAATTTTGTGCTTGCTGAAAGGGATTGAAATGTCGGGTTAATTTATTGAAATCCCGAAAAGGATCATCAGATATTAACAGTGCTTTGCCTTCCGGACAAGGCACTTCTTTATTAATCAGAATAATGGTTGCTTTTGACTGCAACGCTTTGTCATAGTACTTTGGATGATCTACAAAAACAATATCCCCGGGTTGGACCACGTGAATTTCATTCATGCCCAAAACCGGAAAATCAGCAGCACCTACATAGGAAGCTCCGATAAGTGTTGCTATTTGTTCTAATGTTTGCGGGGAATTGAATTTCATAAAACTTATTCCTTTATACGCTCTTGATATTGACCTTTTTCAGTATCAATCCGAATTTTGTCACCTTCATTAATAAACAGCGGAACATTTATTTCTGCGCCTGTTTCAACAATTGCAGGTTTGGTCGCATTTGTAGCCGTATTTCCTCTGACTCCCGGTTCGGTTGAAACGACTTGTAAAACAACATGCGCCGGCATTTCTACAGAAAGCGGTGCGCCGTCTTCAGTATTTATTAAAACGTTCACAACCTCTCCTTCCTTCATGAGTTCGGGAGTATCTAAGATTTCTTTTTGCAAACTAATTTGAGAATAATCATCGGTATGCATAAAATGATACAAATCTCCTTCGTTGTATAAATATTGAAATTTATGGGTTTCTACGCGTACATCATCTATTTTATGACCGGCTGCAAAAGTATTTTCTATGACCTTTCCGGTTGTTACACTTTTTAATTTCGTTCGGACAAATGCCGGACCTTTTCCGGGTTTTACGTGAAGAAACTCTACAACTTTATAGATGTCGTTATTATATCGGATACACAATCCTTTTCGAATATCTGATGACGTGGCCATTGGTTTATGATTTTAGAATTTATAGTTTGAATTAATTGGATGTAAAATATCCTTTCATAATTCCTCTTTTGGAATTTTTAATAAACTGAAGGATTTCATCCCGTTCAGGGGTAGCCTCCATTTCTGCTTCAATAATTTCGGCTGCTTGTGAAGTATTGTAATTCTTTTGATATAATATTCTGTATATGCTTTGAATTTCACTGATTTTCTCAGATTTAAAACCTCTTCGTCTTAATCCTATGGAATTGATTCCAACATAACTGAGCGGTTCACGAGCAGCTTTCACATAAGGCGGAACATCTTTTCGCACCAAAGATCCTCCGGAAACGAAAGCGTGATTTCCAATCATACAGAACTGATGAACTGCTGCCATTCCGGCCAAAACTACATAATTCCCGACAGTGATATGTCCTGCCAAAGTACTGTTATTGCTAAAAATACAGTTATCTCCGACAATACAGTCATGTGCAATGTGGCAGTAAGCCATTATTAGACAGTTTTCTCCTATTACGGTTTGTCCTCGATCTTTTGTCCCACGATTGATAGTTACAAATTCGCGAATGGTTGTACCATTGCCAATTTGGGTAATGGTGTCTTCACCTTCAAATTTTAAATCTTGTGGGACTGCAGAAATTACCGCCCCGGGAAAGATGTTACAGTTTTTTCCAATTCGAGCACCTTCCATAATTGTAACATTGCTCCCAATCCATGTTCCTTCTCCAATTTCCACATTGTTATGAATAACTGCAAAGGGTTCAATGACTACATTTTTTGCGATTTTTGCTCCGGGGTGAACGTATGCAAGCGGTTGATTCATCAGTTTTTATAATTGTTATCTAAACATAAGGTTTAATCCCAATGTTTTTTAATTGTTTTTTGTTTTTACCATTTGAGCCATCAATTCGGCTTCTGTTACCAATTTGTCATTCACATATGCATTGCCTTGCATATGAACAATTCCTCTTCTTATGGGCGAAAGTAACTCTAATTTAAATATCAACGTGTCTCCGGGATTTACTTGATGTTTAAATTTTACATTATCGATTTTCATAAAAAATGTCAAATAATTTTCCGGATCCGGAACTGTGCTCAATGCTAAAATTCCGCCGGATTGTGCCATGGCTTCAACTATTAAAACGCCCGGCATCACAGGTGCACCCGGAAAATGTCCGACAAAGAAAGGTTCGTTCATCGTGACATTTTTTATTCCCACCACAGTCGTGTCGGTTAATTCCATAATTTTATCAACGAGCAAAAATGGTGGACGATGTGGCAACAGTGCCATAATTTCATTGATATCCTTAACTGGTTCTTTATGTAAGTTGAATTTTGGTACTTTGTTGCGCATTTCGATTTTGATGATTTTTGCTAATTTTTTTGCAAATTGAGTATTTACAAAATGTCCGGGTTTTGTAGCAATTACTTTCCCTCGAATACGATACCCAACCAACGCTAAATCTCCCATTACATCAAGCAATTTATGCCGTGCTGCTTCATTGGGATAGTGTAAAGTCAAATTGTCTAATATTCCATTAGGTTTAACTGCAATGTTCTCTTTCCCGAAAGCCACTCTCAATTTTTTCATGGTTTCGGGTGACAGTTCTTTATCAACGTACACAATGGCACTGTTAAGATCTCCTCCTTTAATCAAACCTTTTTCAAGGAGCATCTCAATTTCATGGAGAAAACTAAAAGTTCGGGCATTGGAAATTTCTTTCTTAAAGTCTTTAATAGAATTTAATGTTGCATTTTGGGTTCCTAAAACTTTAGTTCCAAAATCAACCATAGTTGTCAACTGATATTCATCTGCCGGCATCACGAGAATTTCACTTCCCGTTTCTTCATCTTTGTATGAAATTACTTGCTCGACAACATATTCTCTGATAGGTTCATTTTGCTCAACGATTCCCGCTTCTTCCAATGCTTCGACAAAATACTTTGAAGAACCGTCCATAATCGGAGGTTCCGAAGCGTTTAATTCAATCATACAATTGTCAATTCCCAATCCTACCAAGGCAGCAAGAACATGTTCTGTAGTTTGAATGCGCACTCCCAATTTTTCAAGGTTGGTGCCTCGCTGGGTATTTACAACATAATTTGCACTTGCTTCAATAACCGGCTGACCTTCAAGATCTACACGAACAAATTTATAGCCGTAATTTTCCGGTGCCGGCTTAAAAGTCAACATAACTTCTTGGCCGGTGTGCAGTCCCACTCCTTTTAGAGATACTTCCTTCCCTATGGTTTTCTGTTTTTCTACACGATCAGTCATTGTCTTTTTTTTCTAATGCATTTATTCGCTCTACGAGCTTTGTTAAATTCTTAAAATGTACATAGCTTTTATTATAGTCTGCATATGCCAAAGCCGGAGAACCTTGTAACGTCTCATTGTCTTTTACATTTCTTCCGATGCCGCTTTGCGCTTGTATGCGAACATTATCACCGATGGTAATATGACCGGCGATTCCGACCTGTCCTCCGATGATACAATTTTTACCGATTTTAGTCGAACCTGCAATTCCAGTTTGTGCAGCGATTACTGTATTTTCTCCAATTGATACGTTATGTGCTATCTGAATTTGATTATCTAACTTTACGCCTCTCATTATATAAGTAGAGCCTAAAGTTGCACGATCAATGGTGGTTCCCGGACCAACATCAACATAATCCTCCAAAACTACATTTCCGGTTTGAGGGACTTTTCTGTATTCTCCGGTTTCATTAGGTGTGAATCCAAATCCGTCTGCACCTACTACAACATTGCTGTTTATAACGCAAAATTTACCGATTACGGATTCAGAATAAATCTTAGCTCCTGAAAAAATAACGGTATCATCGCCGATTTTTACGTTATCTCCAATATAAACATGAGGAAAGATTTTTACGTTATTTCCGATTTCCACATTTTCTCCAATGTAAGAAAAAGCACCAACATAAATATTTTCGCCATAAATCACTGAATCCGAAATAAAAACCGGAGATTCAATTCCTGCTTTATTTAACTTTACTTTATTGTAATATTCCAATAATTTTGAAAATGCACGATACGCACTTTCCACACGAATCAAAGTGGTTGTTATCGGATGTTCGGGAGCAAAATCTTTATCTACAATTGTGATTGATGCTTTGGTAGAATAGATATAATGCGTGTATTTAGGATTTGCCAAAAAAGTTAAACTTCCCGGGATTCCTTCCTCAATTTTTGCAAGTTGACGAACCGAAACCGTCTCATCTCCATCAACTGTTCCGTCTAACATGACTGCAATTTGTGCCGCTGTAAATTCCATTGTGAAATTATAGTTTAGCCGAGGAATGAATCTTCAGCAATACTTTTAATAATTCTACTTTAGTAGTTTTAATTCTTGCAAAAATAGGAAAAAAGGCAATAGCACGATAATTATCCCCTATTTTTTGGAAAACACATATAATACTTGATTTCTGACGTTGCCAAGGTGGTTAGATTCAGTTGATCGCTAACTTGGGTTACATCAACTACGCTTCCGTCTTTTTTTAATAATCGTATCGGGTCTTCTATTTTATTATAAGTTTGATTTTCTAATTTTCCCGAAAAAATAAAATAAGACGCTTCGTGTTCCGATAATGATAAACTACTGCATAATTTACTTTTTTCTGAAACTACTTTTTCTTCAAAAAACGGTTCATTTCGAATTTTAATTTTAAGCAAATTTCGATATAACAACATTTCACTTAAAGTCTTTAAAACATAATCTTCGTGGGTTGTCCACTCTTTTAGTGCGCATAAAATATCGCTGTCGTCTAAACGAGAAAAAACATCCAATGTTTTATCTGAAAAGGATTCTATCGTGATTTCGTTTTTTAAAAAATATAACAAGCAATTACTTCCGTATATTTCATGTCCGTTTTGTACCAATTCGCGAGCGCGTTTTAAAACTCGAACCAACATTTGTTCTGCTACTACTCCGGTTTTGTGAAGGTAAACTTGCCAATACATCAATCGGCGGGCTATTAAAAAATTTTCTACCGAGTAAACTCCTTTTTCTTCAACTACCAATTGATCATCTTTTACGTTTAGCATGGCAATAAGTCGTTGGGAGTTGATAGCACCTTCGGATACACCGGTATAAAAACTGTCGCGTTTGAGATAATCCAATCGATCGACGTCCAATTGCCCTGCAACTAATTGATGAAAAAAATGGCGTCCGTATTCATTTTTAAAAATCTGAATGCCAAGTGTCAATTTTCCATCAAATTCACGATTTAAAACATTCATAAATTTCAACGATATTTCCTCATGAGAAATGCCTTTTACCAATGAATATTCCATAGCGTGCGAATAAGGCCCGTGACCTATATCGTGAAGTAAAATGGCTATGTACAAAGCTTCTTCCTCTTGAGGAGAAATTTCAATGTTTTTATTTCTCAATACTTGAACGGCGCGTTGCATTAAAAACAGTGCGCCCAACGCATGGTGGAAACGCGTGTGAACAGCACCCGGAAAAACCAGATTCGTCATTCCCATTTGAACAATGCGACGAAGACGTTGAAAATAACGATGTTCTATCAATTGTGAAATCAATTGAGACGGAATCGAGATAAACCCATAAACCGGATCATTGATTAATTTTATTTTTTCTAATGTTTTCAAGTTTAACGTTAAATTAAGCTATAAAGCGAAGGTTTTTAAAAATTCGGCGCTATTTTTGAGCTAACTCAAAATTCTGCATTCGTTTTATCGACTGATAAAAATAGAAAATCAATTCTATAAATTTTAATTGCTAAAGAACAAAGATACATATATGAAAAACATAAAAATATTGTGGGTAGATGACGAAATTGATCTATTAAAACCCCATATTTTATTTTTAGAAAATAAAAATTATTCCGTGACTACCGCTCAAAGCGGAACTGAAGCATTGGAAGAAATAAAAAACAACACATTTGACATTGTTTTTTTGGATGAAAATATGCCGGGACTTACCGGATTGGAAACGCTTTCTGAAATAAAAGAAATTCAAGCTTCAGTGCCTGTAGTGATGATTACAAAAAGTGAAGAGGAATATATTATGGAAGAAGCAATCGGAGCCAAAATAGCCGATTAGCTCATAGAACCTGTAAATCCGAATCAAATTTTACTGAGTCTAAAGAAAAATTTAGATAACAGTCGATTAATTACAGAAAAAACGACTTCCAATTATCAGCAAGAATTTCGAAAAATCACCCTGGATTT
This sequence comes from Bacteroidota bacterium, assembly GCA_012522045.1. Classification (GTDB taxonomy): domain Bacteria; phylum Bacteroidota; class Bacteroidia; order Flavobacteriales; family Flavobacteriaceae; genus JAAYLC01. The sequence goes on along the minus strand of JAAYLC010000131.1, from coordinate 8,029 downwards.
GGCAAATGTCAACAGCATTGAAGAGTGGAAAGAAATGTATCAAAAACTTGTTTACTGGGAATTGGAACTTGAAAGCATTCAAGATTCGGCAATGACTGAAATTTTAGAATCTCAAAAAGCAGAAGCAAACAATCAATTTTTTAAATTTATTGATGACAATTATCCGCAATGGTTTGAGAATCCTAAGGAAGCTCCCGTAATGAGCCACACATTGTTCAAAGATAAAATACGTCCACATTTGTCTTCAAATACTCCTACCCTTTTGATTGTAATTGACAATTTGAGGTTAGACCAATGGAAAGCTATGGAACCTTTCATTCTGAATTCCTACAAAAAATCTTCAGAAGAATTGTACTTCAGCATTCTCCCAACTGCAACTCAATATGCACGCAATGCCATTTTTTCAGGATTGATGCCGTTAGATATGGAACGACAACATCCCGATTTGTGGTTGAATGATGTGGATGAAGGCGGGAAAAACTTATATGAAGAAGCGTTTTTAGAAGCACAATTAAAACGATTGCGTCTGGATATTAATTGGAGTTATCACAAAATTTCAAGTTTAAGGCAAGGCAAAAAATTGGCAGAAAACATCAAAGCGCATAAAACTGAAGATTTGACAGTGGTGGTTTACAATTTTGTCGATATGCTTTCTCACGCAAAAACTGAAATGGAAGTTATAAAAGAATTAGCTTCTACCGATAAATCATATCGTTCCTTGACCTTGAGCTGGTTCCGGAATTCTCCATTAATGGATATTATTCAAGATGCAGCACAACAGAATTTTAAATTGATAATTACCACCGATCACGGAACCATTAATGTAAAAAATCCTTCGAAAGTGATTGGTGACCGGAATATCAGCTTAAATCTGAGATATAAAACCGGAAAAAGTCTGTCTTATGAACCCAAGGAAGTGATGGCTGCAAAAATTCCGGAAAAAATCAAGTTGCCGAGTATTCATATGAGCAGTTCGTTTATTTTTGCAAAAAACGATTACTTTTTTGCTTATCCGAATAATTACAATCACTATGTAAGTTATTACAAAAACACCTATCAACACGGTGGAATTTCTTTAGAAGAAATGATTATTCCTTTCAGTGTTTATACCCCAAAATAATTTTGTTAAGACCTGACTTTACTTTAAAATTTTATGATATGGATACGCGCAAGATTTCATCACTTTTGGCAGGTTTTATTGTCATGCTTTTTATGACGGCTTGCAAATCACAGATTGCTCAAGAAAAAACTCAAGATTCTATGGAGGTTGAAAATGAAACAATTCAGGCGTCTCAAAATAATTTTTCATTTGATTTATTTAAAAACATACTTGCTTCCGATTCAGAAAAAGTCAATCGACTTTTAAGTCCTCAAAGTATTTTTATGGATTTGGCAATGTTGTATAACGGCGCTCATGGAACGACACAGTCGGCGATGCAAAAAGCGCTTCGATTGGATAAAATTAATCCGGAACGTTTGAATCAATCGCAAGCAGAACTTTTGAAAAATATACCGAATTTGGATGATGAGGTTTCTTTCGTCATGGCAAATGCCATTTGGCATCGAAATGATTTGCTTCCCAAATCGGAATTTTTAACAATAAATCAAACTTTTTACGATGCTGAAATTCATGCAGCCGATTTTAAGAATCCTCAAACTGTAGAGGCAATCAACAATTGGGTCAACACCAAAACATCCGGGAAAATTCCCACGCTGATTGAATCCATTTCACCGGGTGAAGTCTTGTTTTTATTGAATGCAATTTACTTTAAAGCCTCCTGGACTCATAGCTTTAATCCAAATCTAACCCGCGTAATGGAATTTCACACTGCGAATGGAACTATAGAAACTGATTTTATGTTTAAAGACACAAGGTTCAACTATTTGGAGAATGAAAATTTACAAATGATTGAATTGCCCTATGGAAAAGGAGATTTTAGTATGTTCGTTCTACTGCCTTCAAAAAATCAATCGGTACCTGACTTGACTAACAGCTTAAACCATCAGAAGTTTTCAGAGATGTTATCGGCTATGGAAACGACTTCTGTAAAATTATATCTTCCCAAATGGGAAGTTTCCTACAGTGCCGACAATCTTATCGAGAATCTATCGGATTTGGGAATGCAAGTCGCCTTTGAAAACAAAGCAGATTTTTCTGGTTTATTTAAAAGTGAAGCTACAAAAATTTCTCAAGTGAAACACAAAGAATACATCAAAGTAGATGAAGAAGGTACGGAAGCTGCTGCTGCGACAGGAATTGGAATGGTTACCACTTCTCTGCCTATACCTTCAAATATTGAAATGAAAGTGGATCGGCCGTTTGTTTATCTCATTATGGAAAAGAATTCAGGAACTATTTTATTTTTGGGAACGATTGATAATCCCGCTATCGATTGATTTTTAGGCTATCTTATTACAATTTTTCATGAAAATTATGGAGCGTACGTATTCATTGGAGGAACTTCCGGAAATTGCAAAAGCAATCATTCAAACTTCAAAATCGCCAATTTATTTATTTTATGGAGGAATGGGTGTCGGAAAAACGACATTAATTAAAGAAATCTGTAAACAAATGGGTGTAAAAGATACCGTTTCAAGTCCTACTTTTGGAATTGTAAATGAATATGAATCTGAAAGTGGTCCTGTATATCATTTTGATTTTTATAGAATAACCGATCAAGAAGAGGCCTTGGATATCGGCATTGAGGATTATTTTTACAGCGGACAACCGGTTTTTATAGAATGGCCTGAAAAGATTTCTCGATTTTTACCGGAAACGTATGTCAAAATTTCATTAGAAAAAAAGGAAGACACCAAACGTCACCTTTCTTTTGTTCATCATTAAACCGGGCTGTATTTTTCGGAAAATATCCAAAAGAAAAGTATTTTTATACATTGTATAAAATTATGTAAATTGAAACCGCAGAAAATCCATCTTCAATGAATCGTCCAAGAACACCATTTACAACCTCTCAATTGATTCCTCAGGAGGAAACATTGGAGATTGCCCGTGCTAAAGGAGAATTGTTTATTGGGCTTCCGCGCGAAGCATATTTTCAGGAACGGCGCATTTGTCTGACCCCCGATGCGGTAAAAACCATTGTAAATAACGGTCATCGCATACTTATAGAAAAAGATGCCGGATTAGAAGCAGGCTACACAGACAGAGAATATTCCGAAGCAGGTGCAAACATTACCAACAATCGTAATGAAGTTTTTGAATGTCCCATAATTTTAAAGGTAGAACCGCCCACATTGGATGAGTTGAAACTTATCAAACCGCGTTCGGTGATTATTTCTGCGCTTCAACTTAAGACTCGAAAAAAAGCTTATTTTGAAGCCTTGGAAAAACGAAAGCTTACCGCCATGGCTTTTGAGTTTATAAAAGACGAGGCGAATAGTTTTTCGCTTGTTCGCGCTTTGAGTGAAATTGCAGGTACTGCATCTATTTTAATTGCATCCGAACTCATGAGCAATCAAAAAAATGGCAGTGGACTTTTGTTTGGAAATATCAGTGGAGTTTCTCCGGTTGAAGTGGTGGTCATCGGTGCCGGAACCGTGGGTGAATATGCCGTAAAGACTGCACTTGGTTTGGGCGCAAATGTGCGTGTTTTTGACAGTTCCGTGACGAAATTAAGACGCATTCAGAACAATGTGGGTAGGTTTCTCCACACTTCAACGCTGCAACCCAATAATCTTTTAGAAGCTATAAAGAAATGTGACATTGCCGTTGGAGCGATCCGCGGAATGAATCGTTCGCCCATTATCGTTACAGAAGATAGCGTAAGAAAAATGAAAAAAGGTTCAATTATTATTGATGTTTGTGTGGATATGGGTGGTTGTTTTGAAACCACTGAAATGACCTCACATGAAAATCCTTTTTTTATAAAACACGATGTCATTCATTATGTAGTTCCTAATATTCCGGCGCGTTACCCGCGAAGTGCCTCATTGACAATCAGTAACATTTTTAGTCCGTATCTTTTAAAAATTGCAGAAAATGGCGGTTTTGAAAATGCCATCAGAATGGACGAAGGTTTAAAAAATGGCTTGTATTTTTACCACGGAATTCTGACCAACAAAACAATTGCAGATTGGTTTGACATTCCTTACAATGATTTAAATTTGTTGATTTTTTAATTGATTGATTGAAAAACGCACTACTTCAAAAACATTCATTTTAAATGAAACTAAAATATCGATTGCTTTATTTTTCTGGAGGTGCCGTCCTCGGGATTATTATTCTTTTATTTATTCTCGGCGGGAAAAAATCGTCTTGTGCTTATGGTCCCCAAGCAAGAACTTTAAAACATCTGCAAATTGCGCCCCGCTCCTTTTCTGAAGAAAGCTTGAAATTTTTTAACCATCACAACATCGATACAGCCTCTATAGAAACTGTTTTTAAAAACGGTAAAGTAGATTTTTCTAAAAGCAAGACACGCCGTGATACGTGTCAAATTTATTATGTCGATGGAAGTATTCAGGAAAAAGAACTTCAGCTGCAAATTTCGTTTTGCGATTATGTAGCTGAAATCAAAAATGCTTCTTTACGAAACGATTCAGAGAATTAAATTATAATTTCCTTCTTTTCTTTTCTTTTGACAACAAACTCAGTTCTCGAGTGGTTTGTCCTGCAACCGACGTATTTTCTTCTGCACGTCTAATCAAATAGGGCATCACGTCCTTAACCGGTCCGAAGGGAATGTATTTGGCCACATTATAGCCTGCTTTAGCGAGATTAAAAGTTATATGATCGCTCATCCCGTAAAGTTGCCCAAACCATATTCTGGAATCGTTTTTTTCCAAACCGTGTTTTTCCATTAATTCCATTGCATAATAAGTGCTCTCCTCATTATGTGTCCCGATAAAGACTGAAATATCGTCGATGTTTTCAATGATGTATTCCAAACACGAATTAAAGTTATCATCTGTTTCTTGTTTGCTGGCACAGATGGGTGTGGGATATCCTTTTTCTTGAGCACGCTCGTTTTCTACTTCCAAATAAGCGCCGCGAACAATTTTATAGCCCAGTTTATAACCTCCTTCTTTTGCCTTACGGTGTTGAGCTTTTAAATATTCCATCCGATCCCATCGATACAATTGAAGCGTATTAAATACATGAGGTTTAACCTTGTTGTATTTAACCATCATTTTCTCACATAAATCATCTGCCGCATCTTGTATCCACGAATGTTCCGAATCAATTAATAGACACACATTTGCAGCGACAGCCGCCTGTGAAATCACATCGTAATATTCAACGGTGTTTAACCATTGTTTTTGTTCAGTTTCTGACAAGGTTTCTTTTTCAGTGATTTTTCTGAATATTTCAAATTTTCCCAAACCGGTTGGTTTAAATACAGAAAACGGCATACTCTTTTTATTCTTGGCAAATTTTGTCAGGTCTAAGATTTTATCGGCCGTCGCCCGAAACACTTTATCATCTTCTTGACCTTCTACCGAATAATCTAAAATGGAATAAACACCAGTTTCTTCAAGACGCTCCACCGTCGACATACAATCAATTTCATTTACCCCACCACAAAAATGATCAAAAACAGTTGAACGGATGAGTCCTTCGACAGGAAGATGAAGTTTTAAAGCAAATCTGGTTACTGCAGTTCCAATTCTTACCAGCGGTTCTTTTGATATCATCTTAAAAAGAAAGTACGCTCTTTCCAGTTCAGAATCACTCTTTAATTGAAAGGCAACTTCTGTATTGTCAAATATTTTTTCTGATGCCATAAGTATGTAAATAAAAGTGCATAAATATAGTTAGTTTTGAAATTTATATGACACGAATTAAATTGTGAATTTTCAAAATGACAAACACTCTCGGAACTGTTTACTATTCAAAGGAAGCTTGGACTAAGCTGGAAGAATATATCACTCAAAATCAGATTATTAATGTATTTCTAATTATCGATGAACACATTGAAGTTCATTGCCTGCCTCATTTTATCAAAAATTTTAAATGCTCTGTTTGTGAAATTATTCGAATTCCTACAGGCGAAAAGAACAAAGATATTGCTACTACCCTCTTTATTTGGGAAATACTCGCACATAAAAAGGCCGATAAAAATAGTTTGATTCTCAATCTTGGCGGCGGAATGATTACCGATATCGGAGGATTTGCTGCTTCTACATACAAACGCGGCATGCCGTTTGTCCATATTCCAACTACCCTTTTGGCAATGGTTGATGCTGCCGTTGGTGGTAAAACCGGTATTGATTTACATCACGTAAAAAATCAAATCGGTACCATTAGTTTACCACAACTTATTGTGATTGACACTGAATTTCTTCATACCCTTCCTCAAGAACAATTGTTGTCAGGAATGGCCGAAGTCATAAAACATGCCCTCATCGAAGGAGAGCGAGAATGGGAACGAATTTCCATACTCAATTTGGAAGATGTTCAAAGTGTGTACGACATCATCCCCGATTCGATAGCGATCAAACAAAAAATTGTAGAAAAAGATCCGCTTGAAAAAAAAGAACGAAAAATTTTAAATTATGGACATACGCTGGGACATGCAATAGAAACTTATTCTATGGGGAAAGGTCAGATTCCTTTACTTCACGGTGAAGCTATAGCCATCGGCATGATTTTGGAAACCTATCTTTCTCATCGGATTTACGGATTTCCAAAAGATAAATTGGAAGCAATTACCGGATTCATCCTTTCTTTGTTTAGCAAGCAATTTTTCGATGAAACTGCAATTAAAGAAATTATAAACTTGATGATTTTTGACAAGAAAAATAGCAATGGACAAATAAAATTTGTTTTAATGAAAAATTTAGGCGATTTTGCTCTTGATTGTGAAGTACATGAACCACTCATTTATGAGGCGTTTCATTTTTACCATCACCATTAAAAATATTTCTTAAAAAACTTTTGTTTGCTATTTTTTTGAATAGTTTTACCCCCAAAAAAAGTTGATTTTTATGAAACGAGTTATTGTTGATTACAAGAAGTTAACTCCCGAAATTCTTTCGCTGCTTGTTGAGAAATATCCTGACGGATATGATGATGACCACATTATAACCTTTAAGAACAGCAAGAACGAAACGATTGAAGCCGTAGAAGTTCGAACTGCCAATACTATTTATTTGGTAAAAGTAAGTTCCCGACTTGAAAACAGTATGGCAAATTTTGATGAAGAAGATTACGACGAAACTGAATTCACCGAGCCAATTTCAGAAATTTTAGATGACAAAAAATTGGATGAGGTCGAAGGTATTGAATTGGATAACGAAGAAGAGTAAAATACAAAAGAGCAAATGGTTTAATTAATCCTTTGCTCTTCTGTAAGCTAAAATAAATTGTTCATTAAGCGTGTTGCTCCGAATGCTTTCCTTCTTTAATTTCTTCTATTAATTTAGCGTTGAAAGCTTCCAAATCATCCGGATTACGACTTGTAACCAACCCATTATCTACCACTACTTCACTATCCTCCCATTTCGCTCCCGCATTAATTATATCGTCTTTTACAGAGTGGAAAGAAGTCATTTTTCTATCTTTTACCACATCAGCGGAAATCAGTACCTGTGGACCATGACAAATAGAAGCAACCGGTTTTTTCTGTTAGAAAAAATCGCGGATAAAACTCAGCGCTTCTTCACTTCGGCGTAATTTGTCGGGATTAATGACGCCGCCCGGAATAAAAAGCGCATCGTAATCTGAGGCATTGACATTTTCAATTACGTGATCGACCTTGTATTCGTTGCTCCAATTTCCATCATTCCAAGATTTAATTTTTTCGGATTTTGTACTGATGATTTCGGTTTTAAATCCTTCTTTTTCCATCGCTTCTTTGGGTAAAGTCAATTCGATTTCTTCAAATCCTTCTTCGGTTAAAATTGCAATTTTCTTTTCCATAAAATTATTTTTTTATTTTTTTCAGTTGTAAACTATAAAAATAGACAGGCAAAATCAATAAATAATTATTTTTTAGGAAAAAATTAACAATTTGCATCGCCCCCCGAACACCGCTGATCCATTTTCTTTTGACGTTCTTCCACTTGT
>JAAYLC010000229.1 GCA_012522045.1 Bacteroidota bacterium | reverse complement strand
TTCCACAACCATTCTCGAAAGCGGTTTGGACGTTCCCAATGCAAATACTATTTTTATCAACAATGCCAATAATTTTGGCTTGTCAGATTTACATCAGATGCGCGGTCGCGTCGGAAGAAGCAACAAGAAAGCTTTTTGTTATTTCATTACTCCGGATGAAACTGTGATGACTGAAGAAGCTCGAAAACGGATGCAAGCTTTGGAACAATTCTCCGATTTGGGAAGCGGGTTAAACATTGCAATGAAAGATTTGGAAATTCGTGGTGCGGGGGATTTGTTGGGAGGAGAACAAAGCGGATTTATCAATGAAATTGGTTTTGAAACCTATCAGAAAATTTTGACCGAAGCCATTGACGAATTAAAAGAAAATGAATTTAAATCACTCTATGAAACTTCCGAGGATACGAACAAAGATTACATCAGAGAAACAACCTTTGATACAGATTTGGAACTGTTAATTCCGACGGATTATGTAAACAACACAACAGAACGGTTAAACTTATATACGCGTTTAAACGAGTTGAAAACCGAGGAAGAATTACAGCTGTTTGCTTCGGAAATGGAAGATCGATTTGGACCGCTTCCGCATGAAACTCAAAATTTGTTAACAAGCATCCGATTGAAATGGTTGGCTATTAATCTTGGTTTTGAACGTATTGTCATAAAAAATAACCGTATGATTGGTTATTTTATTGCGGATCAGGAAAGTAGTTTCTATCAAAGCAAAACATTTGGTCGTGTTTTGGAATATATAAAAACGGCTCCAAAACAGATTAAGATGAATCAGAAACAAACTCGAAACGGTTTGCGATTGCTGATGACTTTTGAAAATATTAATTCGGTTGATAAAGCTCTAAAACACTTAAGTGAAATTTAAATGTGTGAAACGATAGGTTATGTTTAGAATTTTTTTAATAGGATTCCTGCTTTTTTCATTATTTTCATCTGCGCAACATTCATTGTTGGGAACATTTGAGCCTGCTGAAGATTTTGATTTTATCATTGTTTATAAGGTCACTCCGGAACGCTGGGTGTATGTGGTAAACGGAGAAGTAGATTCAACCGGCTTTTTAAAATTGGCATTAGGCGAAAATGCAAGTCCGGGTGTATACAAAGCAGTTTATGATTTACCTGAAAAAGCTCATGCCATTACCTTTATATATAACGGAAATGAAGATGTGAATTTTTCATTCTCAAAAAGTGAGGGCGTTTCGTTTATTTCCGGTGAGAATAAAATTTTCCAAGAATATTCAAAAAAGATGCACAGCGTACAAAGTGAAATTCAACAAGCATTGGTTTCAGATGATGCTGCCGAGAAGTTGCCCAAATTAATTGAACGACAAAAACAAATTCAAACTGCTGCCGAAAGTCAAGCCGATGCTTTTACTTTAAAGTACGTTCGAGCTTTAAAACCTTATATTCCAGACAATTTTGAAAATAAGGCGGCCTATGAAATTTACAGAAAAAATAATTTTTTTGACAATTTTGATTTTTCTTCCGAAGCGTTGCAACATTCAGATTTTGGCTTAGAGTTGCTAAAAAGGTTTTATTATGAATTTGTCAGCTTAAATAACAATGAAGGATATCGCGCTGTAATAGACGACATTGTTCGCGAAACGTTAGCAGCCGGACGCGAATATCAAAAAAACATTCTCACAGATTTTTGGCAGTTTCTTTATGACAACAATCGGACAAATGCTGCCAATTATTTAGCATCAAAACATTTAATTCGTTTGGCGAGAATGCAAGGGGATTTGCCACTTGCAGAAAACTTGGAACGTATTGTAAACACTTCGGTCGGGGCTGTGGCTCCTGATTTTACATTGATGCATTATGATGAAAATAAAACTCTTCACGAGTTAAAAGATGCAGCGTATTATGTCCTTATTTTTTGGAGCACTGAATGTCCGCATTGTACCGATCAAATGCCTGTAATTTATGAACACTTAAAAGATATTCCTACATCCAAGATTCAGGTGGTTACGGTTGCATTGGAATCTGATGCAACGCGATGGCAAAATTTTTCAAAGCAGTTTTCTAATTATATTAATGTCCTTGGAACCGGCGCATGGCGTGATGAAATTGTAAGGACTTACGACATTCAGGCGACGCCGACTTTTTTTGTGTTAGGTCCACAAAAACAGATTTTCTCGCGTCCGCGTGGAGTAAGTAATTTCCTGTCAATTATTGAAACGCTGAAAAATCATCATTCCGAACGATAACAATTTCTTAGTTTTCGTAGATTTCTTTTTCTAAGATTTTAATGTCCTCCAAAAGCTGTTTGATGGCATCGGAGTCGGTTCCGTCATAAAACCCGCGGATTCGTTTTTTTGTGTCTACAAGTACAAAATTTTCTGTGTGAATTAAATCAAATTCCTCATAAGGGTTGTCCTTTGCAACGAGGTATGATTTTCGAGCTAAATCGTAAATTTCTTTTCGATCACCCGTAACGAGATTCCATTTTGAATCATCAACTCCTTTTTCTATGGCATATGCTTTCAACCGTGCCACATTGTCAATTTCCGGAGTAACCGTATGAGAAAGCAATAAAATATGGTCGTCGTTTTTTAAAGCGTCTTGAAGCAAAACCATGTGATCGGTCATAATGGGGCAAATGGTCTGACACGTAGTGAAGAAAAAATCAGCAATGTAAATTTTATCTTCATAATCACGTTGCGTTATCGTATCTCCATTTTGGTTAAGCAATGCGAAATCTGCGATGGTATGATATTTTTTCACATAGTGTTTGGTAGAATCTACCAAGGTTTGATCCACCTGATAAGGTTGATAAATTTTTAAAGTCTTCTCCGGTTTTACAATTTGCATCATGACCGTGATGATTATTGCAGACAAGACAAACATTACAATAGCGAAGAACTTGTATTTTTTAAAAAAATCTAACAATTTGCTGAGTTTATTTTTTCGGTGCAAAAATACATGCTATCCAACTAATCTTCAAGATAAACCTTTATGAATCCTTGCAACCCTATAAAAAGGAATTAACGTATAGTGATATGTACTTTCTTATTAAAACGTATGAGCTCAAAAATCGTATAGATTCAGTGTACTATTTTTTCTAGACAACCGATGGTGATTTTTCAGGTTTATTCTGCACAGTTTGAGTTGTTAAGAGAAAGTAAAACCATCGGTTTTCAAAAGAACAATATTTTTTTTGCACAGTTGAAAAGATTACTTTTGTGCCTAATTTTTTTAAAATATCCAATGAGTCCATTTGCCATTAAAGCCATACAATTATTATTAAGTCTGTCATTGTTGATTGTACTTCATGAATTGGGGCATTTTATTCCTGCAAAAATATTTAAAACCCGCGTTGAGAAATTTTATCTCTTTTTTGATGTAAAGTTTTCACTATTCAAAAAGAAAATAGGTGAAACGGTTTACGGAATCGGTTGGTTGCCTTTGGGGGGATATGTAAAAATAGCCGGAATGATTGATGAAAGCATGGACAAGGAACAAATGGCAAAACCTCCGCAGCCGTGGGAATTTAGAAGTAAACCGGCTTGGCAGCGATTGATTATTATGCTTGGTGGGGTTACCGTAAATATCATCGTTGGTTTTGTGATTTATATGGGAATCCTTTTTTATTATGGACAAAATATTACTACCAACGAGGATATTCCGCAAGGATTTTCTGTAGCTCAGCAGTTTAAAGAATACGGTTTTCAAGATGGCGATCAAATTTTGAAAGTTGACGGAAAACCTTTGGATAATGTAATGGAAATCAATCTTCATTTATTTCTGCGCGACGCCCGAGTTATTGAAGTAAAACATCCGGACGGAACGATTGAAACCATAACGCTTCCTGAAGATATCGGAATGCAGATGTTTAAAGCCAACATTATGCAACCTTTCTGGCCGCGAACAAGCATGGCTATTGATTCGGTTCTTAAAGATACGCCGGCATATAAAGCAGGATTGAAAACAACCGATAAAATTATTGCCATTAATGGCGTGCCCGTGACTTACAGAGATGAATTTCAAGAAGTTTTTGAACAAGATAAAAACAGAGAACACGAAATTGTAGTGCTTCGTGATGGTGAAGAAGAAACTCTTTACATTACTCCCAATGAAGAAGGAATGATTGGGATTATGTATTCTTCAAAAGAACTTTTATCGCAATTGGGACAAACAAAAGTCGATTATTCTTTAGGTGAGAGTATTGTCGGCGGTTTTTCATACGGTTACAATACTTTAAGAGACTATGCGGCTCAGATGAAGTACGTTTTTACCAAAAAGGGAGCGACGCAAGTTGGAGGATTTGCTACCATTGGAAGTTTATTTCCATCCACTTGGAATTGGCAAAACTTCTGGGCGACCACTGCATTTATTTCCATCATTCTCGCTTTTATGAATATCTTACCGATACCGGCTTTAGATGGTGGACACGTGATGTTTTTACTCTATGAAATCATTACAGGAAGAAAACCGGGAGATAAGTTTATGGAATTCGCTCAAATGATAGGTTTTTTCATTTTGATAGCTTTGCTGCTTTTTGCCAACGGGAATGATATTTATCGTTGGTTGTTTGGAGGATAGAAAGTAATATTATAATTGTTGCGCCCTGCTGTGATTTCACAGCAGGGCGCCATATTTTTTGGAATTTATAAAGGTTCTGGATTAATTTTCAGTTTCCCATTGTTTAAACTGCTCGTCTGTCAAAATCTTTTTCATTTCAGTACGTAAACTGTTGTCTATTTTTTCTTTCTCACTTCTAACAGTTGCAGAGGATTGATCTTTGCCGGTAACTTTCTTTTGGTAGTCAACTTCTTTTTTCACCAATGCTCTAAAAACTGCACGTGATTGATTTCCGTTTAAATTGTATTTTTCGGTTAACACTTCCGTTTGGTTTTTGGCAATGACTTCCGGACGGTCTTTATTTTCTGTCAATGATTGGGCATTGACAGTTTGAAAACCGATAAAAAGGAAGGCTATCACTGCAAATAGGGATGTTAATTTCTTCATTTTGATTTCAATTTGAATTTAAGATTACTAAAAGTAATAATTTATGGCTAAATATAAAGCAAAATATAAGCCAAAAAATTAAAAACCGCATAAATAAATGGATTTTATGCGGTTTCGGAACGTAATTCAATAGAGTTTTTAAATAAACTTTATACTTTTTTGACGGTTAAGTTGTCATCCTGTTTTTCTACTTTGACGAGATTTGCTTTTGTTAAACCTTTGATGGCTTTGTCCCATTTTTTATTGCTCAACCCACTTTGAGATTTGATATCTTCCAATGCTGTCGCTTCTTCTTTAATAAGTGAAAGTACAGCAGTTTCATCTTCTGATAACGCAGGTTTTTTTTGCTCGGGGCGCATTTGCGGGAAGAATAGAACTTCTTGGATTGAAGCATTGTTTGTCAAAAACATAATCAGTCGATCCATGCCAATTCCCATTCCGCTTGTGGGCGGCATTCCATATTCTAAAGCGCGCAGAAAATCATAATCGATATAGGAAGACGCTTCTTCATCTCCTCGCTCCGATAACTTTAATTGCTCCATAAATCGCTCGCGCTGATCGATGGGGTCGTTTAATTCGCTGTACGCATTTGCAATTTCTTTTCCACAGACCATCAATTCAAATCGTTCGGTAAGTTCCGGATTGTCTCGGTGCTCTTTACACAATGGACTCATTTCTTTCGGATAATCGATGATGAAAGTGGGTTGAATAAAATTGGGTTCTGCTTTTTCTCCGAAAATTTCATCGATTAATTTTCCTTTCCCCATGGTTTCATCAACTTCAATTCCCATTTTAAGAGCAGCTTCCCGAATTTCATCTTCACTTTTTCCTGAGATGTCAAAACCGGTGTATTTAAGAATGGCATCGGTCATGGTAATGCGTTCGTAAGGAGCTTTAAAATCAATTTCGTGTTCGCCGAAGGTAGCCTTAGTCGATCCGTTTACCGCAATTGCACAGTGTTCTAACAATTCTTCACAAAAATCCATCATCCAGTTGTAATCTTTATAAGCCACATAGATTTCCATGGCAGTAAATTCAGGATTGTGTGTACGATCCATTCCTTCATTTCGGAAATTTCTGGAGAATTCATACACGCCGTCAAAACCTCCAACAATTAAGCGTTTCAGATACAGCTCGTTGGCAATTCTAAGATATAAGGGAATGTCTAAGGTGTTGTGATGTGTTACAAACGGACGTGCAGCTGCACCTCCCGGAATGGGCTGCAACACAGGAGTGTCTACTTCCATATAACCCCGTTCGTTAAAAAACGCTCGCATGGCATTGAAAAGCTTTGTTCGCTTTATAAAAATTTCTTTAATGTGCGGATTCACTATCAAATCTGCATAACGCTGGCGATAACGTTGCTCAGGGTCGGTAAAAGCATGATGTATTTTTCCGTCGGCATCCTCACGCGGTTGGGGCAAAGGTCGCAGTGCTTTGCTGAGAACAGTAAAATTTTTGACCATCACGGTTTTTTCTCCCACTTGAGTTTTAAAAAGTACACCTTCAATGCCGATAATATCTCCTATGTCTAATAATTTTTTATAAACTTCATTGTATTGGGTTTTGTCTTCGCTGGGACATATCTCATCGCGATTAAAATAAACCTGAATACGTCCTTTTGCATCTTGTAATTCTGCAAAGGATGCTTTCCCTTGAATGCGGCGGGTCATTAACCGTCCTGCGATGATAACTTGTTTTCCCTCCTGAAAATTTTCTTTAATTTCTTCGGAAGTATGATCAACCGGATATAAATCGGCAGGATACGGATTAATTCCTAATTCTCGAAGTTGATTAAGTTTTGCACGTCGTACATTTTCTAAACCGGTAGCTTGCATGATGTTTATTTTTATAAGATTGCAAAGATAACAAATACACGTTGAAAAGAGCGGAGGAATAGAAATGTCTGCTCGTAGTTTTGTTAATTAATACTCAAAAATTAAGTGTAAGCCTCTCGCGTTAACTTTTGTTTTCTTAACTTTTAACCCTTGTTAAATCGTTGGGATTATCACTGAAAAATATAAGTTATTTTGAAGAAGTAATTTGATAATCTGATGAATGGCTAAATAAATAAAATATGAGAATTGTTTATCTTTTTGCTCTTGTAATTTTCTTCGGAGCTTGTAAATCGCAACAAATGGATAAAAATCCGGAAAATAAAAATGCTTCCATTTCTTCTGAATCCTGTCCGGAGGCGGGTAGCTGTAACATTGTTTTACATAAAAACAGTACATTGACACTTATGGAAGACGGAACCGGTGCAATGTATCCGAATATCGGTAAAGGGAATGGTTTGGTCGTTGAATTTACCTATTCCGAAAAAGGGCCTGAAGGAACTGCTGATGGGAATTATTCTGAAACGATTCACTTTGAAATTCCTGAGCAAGCTACTACATTAAGTTTAAAAAACAACGGACTTACGGAAGTGAATATGCTATGGGGAAAACACTGTTATTGCAAAGGAGAGGCAGGTTATTTTCCGGTATCAAACGGGAGTCTTAAAGTGGAGAAATTGGGAAATTCTTTGATTTTTGAAGTAAAAATTAATATGAAAGAAAGAGAGCAAAAGATAAATCATATCAAACGAACCGTAACGCGGTAATCAATTGGCATGCTCCGGTTTAGATATTCATTTCCAAAACGATCATGGCCGTTGCAATTGCAATTCCAAAGCTCAAGAGGGTTCCTATCAAGATATATTCTGTAAGTTTTCTGTCTTTTGATTCTTTTAAATCCCCGAATCTGAATATTGATTTTGCGGCTAAAAGAAAGCCGATGCCTTCCCATCTTCCGGTTATCACAAAGACAAATACAAAAAGACGTTCTAAAATTCCGATATATTTTCCGGCATTATTCAATGATTCATCTTCGTTTTCGTTTAATGCTTTGGACCATTTTGACATTAACTCCCGGATGGCAATACTCGAAACTATCGTAATAAAAAATAGCGCGGTTAAATAAACCCAAAATGAAGCAGTTTCAATGATGTAAATAAAGTTGTATAAATCCGGTTCAAAGAACAGCATCCAAACGAACACAATGCTTATAAAATGCAATCCTTGGTCTATTAAAAACCATCGCGATTTCGTGTGTGCTTTCTGAGCGTAAAGTTTAACTCCATCAATGATGCCGTGAACAATCATTAGTATGAGTGCAGGAAGCAGAAAATCGAAATTCCATAATAAAAGCAAGACTAAAATTCCGTGAATAAAAGAATGAAGATAAAGTTTGGGGGATTTTAATTTTCGTATTTCTTTTTCATGCACCCAAGATTTTGGCTGTAACAAAAAATCTCCAATCAAATGGGCGAGGATAAGTTTCACAAGTACAATCATACAGCCTTTGATATAATTTTCTTACGGAACATTTTTTCTACTTCTAAGAGTTCATCGATGTGGGCGCGGTTCCATCTTCGACTAACGCCACTTTGCTTGATACCGATTTTCATTCCGGCTTCTTCCTGAGTCAAATTTGGATTGTTCAGGATTAAAGCTACCAATTCCGCCGAAGAAACCGACCAGTTATCCATAAATATTCCGACCAGTTTTAAGTATAAATTTAATTCTTCATTTACATCTTCCCATGGCGTTTTTATGCCCAGCGTAACGTTTTCTTTTTTTAGATTGTCAAATTTTTCTCCGCTGTAGATGAAAGCGGTACCGTTGCTTTCTTGAATTGTTTTTCCGGTATATGATTTTTCCCCGATTCCTATAGCCATGCGTACGTCGATGGTGCTTATTGTTTTTCGATTTTCAATCGGTTTTATTTTTTTAAGGAGCGCTTTTATCTGAAAAGCTTTTAAAAGTGCTTCTTCAGGTTTGGTAATTTCTACCTGAAAAAGATCTCCTCGCATCACTTCCCAATTTTGAGGTCTTTGTCCCCAGCTGCTTAAAAGTTTTTTTAAGGGCGTCAACCAGATTTCTTGATTTTCCAGCTTTCTAGAAGCAATTATATCACCCGTAATAATAGCAACCATACCGTGAGTTCTGTTTTAATGCTCACAAAGGTATAAATTATTCCTTAATAATGTAATAAAATCGAATATTTCTTAAAAGAGTAATAATTATAAATATTCCATAAATAAGTAATATTTGATAAAAATTAAAGAGCTCGTTTTTCATTGATAAAAAAATCTCTCAAAAACACATTTAATAAAAGTGCTTTTGAGAGATTAAAGATAAAAAATTAACGATGATTAGTTTTTGATTAATTTTTTCGTAGCTTTTTTATCGCCGTTTTTAACCAAGATAAAATATACTCCGGATTCTATGTGATTTAAATCAAAGTCTTTATAGAAGACATTGTTATTATTTTTTTCATAAACATCGGAGGCAATTAATCGACCTCGAATGTCATAAATTGAAATTGTTATGGGAGCATCGTTGTCAGGTGTTAACTTTAAACTGAAAGTTCCCTGTGTCGGATTGGGGTAAATTGCAAACTCATCAAACGAAAAATCTTCTACGTTTATGATACCGGTTACCGTAATTTGTGCATCATTAATATCATAAAAAATATGTCCGCCACCCCGAACCATAAACCTTCCGGCATTCGTATTTAAATTTGGAACGTTTATTACGGCACTCCCTGTATTGGGAAGTCCTGTTGCAATGGTAATGGGGTAAGTAAGTCCGCCATTTGTAGAAAAGAAAACATCAACAGTTGCGCAGTTAATCGCTCCCGCATTGGTTCCGGCCACATCCCACGTTATTGTTTCTTGGGTTTGGGTAGTCCACGTGGAAGGCGTATTATGAGAAGTAACTACAAAAGGTCCTGCATTTCCGTCAACAGAAACGGTCATGTTGCTGTGATCAGAAGCTCCTCCGCCGGGATGATTGTCACGTACGGTAAATCTGAAATTCATAGTTCGTCCAACACTAGGGACAACTTCCCACGTAGTTTGGGTATTTCCATTTATGACAGCTTGGATAGAAGGCATGTAACGCACAGGTGAGTTTGTTGGAGGAAACGAACGGAACAGGGGACCAGTTACACTGGTGTTTTGAGGGGGCATTTGTGCCTGTTGCGGATTCATTTGCTCCCAAGTATAAGTTAAAGAAGCGCCTGTAGGATCATCTGGGTCTATTGCAGATCCTTCTAAAATAAACGGAGTTGATTTTGGAATGGTGACATTAGCGGGTGTATTTGCAATAGGCGGCTGATTGTTTGTATTTGTTTGCGCCCCGCAAGTCCCTTGTCCTGCTGAAATATTCGACCATATTTCTGCAATGGTAATTGCATGAAAGTAATCATCAGCTCGGTTTTTAACGTTTGGCGGACAGATTCCTGCATAACTTAAAATGGTTGAGCCACTTCCGGGTTCAACAGCAGTCCCAGGATTTCTGTTCCCTTGACAGGAATTGTTAAAAGTGTGATTTCCACCAAATTGATGTCCCATTTCGTGAGATACGTAATCGATGTAGAAAGGGTCGTTAACGGGTTGAGGCAGTCCGGTAACCCCGCGTGCTTTCATTCCCGGTACGCAAGGAGAACGCAATTGGGCAATTCCACCTCCTCCGGTACTAAAAACATGACCTATGTCGTAATTGGCACTCCCGATTAAATTATCCACGGTGGTTTGGTTTTGATTTAACATGGCCGTTCCGTTATTGTTGGTATAAGGATCTGTTGAAGGGTTTAAAAAGATTAATAAATCATTGTTGTTTATGATGGTCATCGAAATTCCCAAATCTCTTTCGTAAATACCGTTTACACGCGTCATTGCAACATTCATTTCGTTCAGGACAGCTGCTTTTTTATCAGCATCAGAAGCTGAAGGGCTTACTCCCTGTCTGTTTAAATGAAAATTAGCATATTCTCCAGTACAAGCCAACGCCAATCTGAAAGTGCGTAATTTCCCATCTTTGGGATTCCTATTGGCAGTGTTAATGTCAATAGGTCCTATTGTTTGGCTAACTGCCTCATCTACTAAACAATAAAATCCGTCGTCGTATTCAGGCAAATCTGCACGGCTGTAAGTAATGTAGTGTGTTTTGTCTTTGGTGTAGGGGTCGATATAGACCGTTGCATAATTGACAGAACTTATCATGATATTGACGCCGAAAGGAGAAATGCTAAAGCGTGCAGTTGCAGTAGGATCGTCAATTCCTTGTCCGACATAGGAGCGAATATCCGGATATTTTGCTTGAAGACCGGCTTCAAATATCGATGCTTCATAAATACGGAAATTTTGTAATTGTCCGTTTCCGATTGGTAAGGGAATAATTAAGGAAGAAATACTACGAAACCTTTCCGGTGCTTGTTGTATTATTTCTTTAAAATTTTGAGTATCTAATTTATAGACATCAAATGTTGTTGGAGTACTGTTTCGCTCTTCCAAATCAAAAGATTGAGTTTCGGTGACAGCCACTTGCTGCCATAAAGAGTTTTGTGCGTTAACACTTATACTCAAAAGAAGAAGCAGTATCCAAACAGGCTTCTGAGTTAACTTTCTCACATTCATATGATATTAATAAAAATTGAATCTGTAAAGATACTAAAGTCTTCTATAAGTTGGTATAGTATCTTTCAGAATAAATACCATCTTAATGAACAAGAAAAATATTAAAACTACTTCTTAATTAATTTTTTAGTAGTACTGTGACTGCCGTTTTTTATAATTAAAAAATAAACTCCGTCTTGCAGGCGACTGTAATTAAGTTGTTCCCTAAATTGTGTTGCATCAATTTCTTCGTAGACTCTTTCATCAATTATCCTTCCGCGAAGATCATACAATGTCAACTGAATAGGTGCTTGGGAAAAAGGGCTAAAACTGAGGTTAAAAACACTTCCTGGATTTGGAGAAAGTGAAAAATTGGCAAATTCATTTGAAACATTGCCCAATTCTCCGGTGACGGTTATGTCAGCATTATTAATGTCAAAAAAGATGTTGTTTTGTCCACGAACCATTACACGTCCGGATGTTGTATTGACCGAAGGAACGTGGACTTGAGCGCTTCCGGTATTAGGCACATTTGAAGCTAGTACATAAGGATAAGTATATCCGCCGTCTGTTGAGAAGAGTATTTTAACTTCCTTAGTATTTACCGCACCACTGTCTGTTCCGGCTACATCCCACGTTATCATTTCAGATGTTTTCGTGCTCCAAGTAACAGGCGTATTTTGAGAAGTCACGACAAAGGGACCTGAAAGATTATCTACAGTTACGCGTAAATCTGCAATTTCTGTGGCGCCACCTCCCGGATGATTGTCTCGAACGATTACCGAAAAATTCATTTGTCTTCCTACAGCCGGAACTACTTCCCAAGTATTTTGAGTCTGTCCCAAGCGGATAGTTTGCATCTTGGGCATATACCTGTAGCTCTCAATTTGAGGTTCATCAATTAAAAACATCGGTCCTTCCAGATTTGTATTTTGAGGAGGCATTTGCCCTTCCTGCGGATTGATTTGTTCCCACGAATAAGTGAGATTGACTCCTGTGGGATCATCGGGATCGGTTGCATCAGTCTCTAAAATAAAAGGTGTAGATTTAGGAATAATATACCTTCCTCCTGGTGTTACAGAAGGGCGTAGGTTATTCGTAGGAGTGAGTTGTCCGCATTGACTGTTCCCAAAAGTCATGTTATTCCACATTTCCTGAATGCTGATTCCATTGAAATAAATACTTTTACTATTTGTTGGATTGGGGGGACACAATCCCGCGTAACTCATAATTGTCGTGCCACTTCCCGGTTCAATGGAGGTAGGTAAATTTCTGTTGCCTCCACATGAGTTGTTAAATGAATGATTCGCACCAAACTGATGTCCCATTTCGTGCAAAACCAACCCGTAAAAATCTGTTCCTACCGGCTGCGTATATCCCGAAACAGCACCTCCTTTATAATCATCCCAGCAGACCGCTCCCACATAAGCAAGTCCGCCTATGTTTTGACCGCTGATAACATGACCGATATCGTAATTATTAACTCCAATGAGGTTATTACATACTTGAATATTTTCGGATAAATTATTCATAGGATTATAGATTGTGTAAGGATCCTGAGAAAAATCTAAAAAAATAAGTAAGTCGTTGTTGGGAACTAATTGCAGATGAACGGCAAGATCTCTTTCAAATACGTGATTTATTACAACCAGTGCTTCATTTATCGCACTTAATACTGCAGCTTTTTTAGTTGGGATGGTTGCGGATGAAGGAATGTTTAAACGTTGCAGATGAAAAGATGAATAAGTATGGGTAGTTGCCATTGCCAATCTGAAAGTTCGAAGATTTCCGTCATTTTCCGGCATATCAGCATCGGGGTTTAACGTTTCTACAGGTAGAAAGTTAAGGGCTTCACATTGGAAGGATTCATTTGAAACCTTGTCTTTCTGATTATAGATTATATATTGCGAAGGATGTTGCGGAAGTTGTTCGATGATAATTGTTGAAAATTTTCCGGAACTAATGACTCCGTAAAATCCGTAAGGGGAGATGCTAAATCGTGCCAATGCTGAAGGATCGTCTATTCCTTGTGCAATATAGGAGCGAATTTCAGGATATTTTGATTGTAATTCCGGAGAAAAATTGGAGGCGCTAAACACACGAAATTGTTGAAGTTCTTTTTTCCCTGTCGGAAGTGAGATTGTTGCAGGAGAATATGATGAAAACCGATCGGTCGCTTGGGAGATTGCAGTGTCTAAAGATTCCGTATTTAAAGTATAAAGCGTATGGTTTTCAGGATATTTAGCTCCAATAAATAATTTTTCTCCTTGTCTTTTTGAAACTGATTCCCAAATTGGAGTTTGAGCATATGCAGTGAAAATTGCAAAAAAAGCAAACGCAAAAACACGAAAATTTAATGTCATGTTATTTTAAGTTAAGTTTGTAGGTAAGTAAAAATACGTATTTGTTACAATTCAAAACGCATAATTTAAAAAAAATTATGTTTTCTTAAATTATAAAGAACAGATGGCTATTTTTGAAATGTCCGAAAAACGAGCTTATGAACAAGGAAGTAAACATACTAAACTTTGGTCTGAAAGACTATAAAGACACCTGGGATATACAAGAGGATTTGTTTTCTAAAATTTTAGAAATCAAAAGTAACAATCGACGCACAACAAAAATTGAAGAAACTCCGAACACATTAATTCTTGTGGAACATCCTCCCGTTTACACCATTGGAAAAAACGGCGTAAAAGAACACCTGTTAATTTCTGAAGAGCGATTAAAAATGATAGGTGCGGAATGTTATAACATAAACAGAGGAGGCGATATTACGTTTCATGGTCCCGGGCAGTTGGTCGGTTATCCGATTTTGGATTTAGAAAATTTTTTCACGGACATCGGAAAGTATTTAAGAACACTTGAAGAAATCGTAATCTGTATTTTGGCAGACTATGGAATCAAAGGAGAGCGAAGTGCCGGAGAAACCGGTGTATGGATTGCTCCAAATACGAGTTCAGCAAGAAAAATTTGTGCCTTGGGAGTCCGTGCATCGCGTTGGGTGACCATGCACGGTTTTGCGCTGAATGTAACGACTGACCTTACATATTTTGATTACATAATTCCTTGTGGAATTAAGAATAAAGGAGTCACTTCTATTGCTAAAGAATTGAGGAAAACCGATAATTTATATCTTATGGAAGAGGTGCAAGAAAAATTTATCCGATACTTTTCAGAGTTTTTTGGTGCCATACCCCATAAAAAAACCGAAGCAAACGCCTCGGTTCTATAAGCTGTTTTAAAAATATTTTATTTTGAATACGCAGTTAATATCGTCGTGTTTTCTAGTTTGTCTTTTTCGTAATACTCTTCTTTTATCATTCCTATTCCTTGACTAATCCATAATTTGGAGGATGTTTTCATTGAAGAACCCATGGTTTCGACAATGGTATCATAAGTTATAAGATAACAATCAAAAGATCCTGCCGGAGTGGTTAATGCTTCTTTGCTTATGACTTTTCTATTGGTCATGGTAACACTGGTTTCCATATTCATTCCCGCCATGGAAAGTGTCATAATCATCTCGGAATCAGGAAGTGTTTGTCCGACGCTCAAATTGGCAGGCCATTCAATATCTTTTCCGCTAACAGTATAATCAAAATCCATCCCTTGTAGTGTTTCGTTTAAGCTGCTGTGGAAAAGTGATTCGTAGTCAATTTCCATCTTGCCGTTTTTGCAGATTGCAGTAAACTCTTGTTGATAGGTTTCACCTTTAGGTTCCTTAACGGTTGCACGAATTGTTGCTTGGGCTTCACTCCCGGATTGTTTAACATCTTTTATTAAATACTCAAATGAGGAAATATTTCGGTTTTTTTTGTCCGTGACCTCATATTCCATTTTAGCTCCTATTTTCATCGGAAAAAAAATGTCACAATTTTGAGCCGTCAGATTGATTCCTGTAAATAAGACACAAAGTGCAATAAATACTTTTTTCATAATTTAAATTTTAGGTTAGTAATTTTAATATAAAAAGGTTGATAAACGCAAAGCTATGGATTCTGCATAAATCCTGATAAGGAATTAGTTAAAAAGAAAGATGACGCAGTGTGTAAGGGTGGAATCGGTCTAAAAAACATAAACAATAATTTCATTGGTTTCTCCTTTTACTGCCATATACATTTCGGAAGCATGACCTCTTGAAATTATAAAAGGAACTGAACTTCCATAGATCGGAAACCCATCAATCAAACGATTGTTGGGGTCAAAAACGTACACTCTTTTTTCTTGTAACTCGGTAATAGCAGTATAAATTTTATTTGAAACTGAAAATAAAACCGGCTGACTATATACTCCCAGCGGTAAATCGATCAAATTGTTGTTTACGCGAAGCAGGTTGTCATCCAATGTAGCTTTGGTGTTGTTCAGAGTGGTAAACCAATAATTGGCGCCGACATTTAAATTTACGGAAGTAACTACTCCCTTTTCTGAGATGCTTTTTTTGATATTATCTTTGGTTATTACTACAAAATTCCGGTCTTCGGTCGTAATCGGAATTTCTGAAAATTCGAATGTATGATTTACCGGAATCCGTGTTTGTCCCATTCTATTTAAAATATTGAGTCTCCCGTTTTCTTCGGCAACGACAATGTAATCTTTATTGCCCAATCGGAAGTGATATGCCGGTTGTACAATTGAGCTTTTAGTCTTTTTGAAATTAAATCCGCGCACTAATTTTCCGTTTCCGTCATACAATAAAAGATTATTCGACTGCACCACAGCAAGACGATAGTTACGGTTGTTATCGTAATCAAAAACGGAGAGTGGTTGCGTTACTTCATCCCTAAATTGAACCGGAAATCCGCGTACATCTTTCCCGTTTCTGTCAAGAACATACAGCCGGTTTTTGGTGACAAAAGCCAATTGCTGGTTGTTGTTTTTAAACAAATCAACATAATTAATGGAACCCAAAATGGGATTTCCAAGTTCTTTTTGCCACAATATTTTTCCGCTTTCCGAGATAAAATAAAGCGTGTTTTCCGCATCTTGAACAATTGCCTGAGGTCCGTTGTTGTTAAAAACTTGATGAACCTCCAAAAGGGGAGCTTTAAAAGAATGGGTGTATTTCTCAACAATGCCGCGAGAGATGCGTGCTGCAGTACCGTGAAATTCTTCAGTATTAAAAGAGACGTGCGCAAAATCACGATCTTGAATGTATTGCAATATGCTTATGGGGTACTCTTCTAACTGAATTTCATTTGTAGAAACATTCGGATTAAAATCCATAAGGTCATGAAAAAATTTCGGATAGGAGCCGTCTAAAACAATTTTCATCAATGTAGAAGCCGTATTTATTCTATTTGAAAGTTGCGTGAAATGGGCTTTATTTACTACAGTGCTGTTATTTTGATAAGCGCCGATAATTTCTTCGGCTAATTTGAGAGTAGGAACAAATACAAAAAAATCGTCAATTTCAAAAACATATACTGCATCCGATTTAGACAATAACGGATTGAAAGTGTTGTAAAATAAGTTGGTTTCACTAAATTTTTTAATTTCAACTTCCCGATAACTTTGTTCTGAGGTACTATATTTTGCCAAAGCATCATTAGTGACTGAAGGATCTAAACTGGTTAGAAAATAAGCGGTTCCTCCCGGTGTTTCAATACTTCCAATTTCTGTCGCCGAGTCAAAAATTCCGGTTATTTTTTGTTTTTGAGTGTCCTTGCGATAGGTGTGCAGGTTATTTTGTAATTTTTCCGAATCATTAAAAGTAATGCTGATGAGGTTTTGCGCATTTGCCGGTGCAATTTCGGCAACTCTGTTTGCTTGTGGAACCTGACCGTCAAAAACTTGCAACAACAACGGGATGCTATCCGATGAAACACTAATCCCCCGAAGAGAAAAAGATTCTTGAGATAAATTGATTCCGACACTTGTCCATGAAGAAAGTGCGTGGTGATCCTTCGTGCTTTTGTCATTTAATAACACACGATAAGCATCATTTGTGTCGATATGGTACAGTTTGTTAAAAACATCATCCTTAATTACTTTTTCTTCTAAAATGTCCATCAACAATTTTTGAGAGGACGAAACCATAAAAACACTGTCCATAACTGAAGAGAAAACAGTGTGGTTTTCAATGGTGTTTCTTTGCATTTCGAGATCCCCGATTTTCAACGCTTCCACAGTTTTATTTTTGATGGAATCCAATTGAAAGACTGTAGGCGTCAAGCGTGTAAGAAATACAAAATCAGAAAGTGAATCGCCGGTGTTTTGGATGCAAAAAAGACTTTCACTTTGCGGATGTAGGTTTTTAAACAGATGAGAATAATTTTTAAGATATGAAAGTGGAGTGGATTTTTTGTAATTTGATAAAAATGTATTGTTTTCCACATCGCTATAAAAACCGTTCCAATCGGAGATTTTAAAAACTGCCGAAACGTCCTGGGGAACAAAATCTACAGGATTTCGGACGTTTTTATTGTCTTTGTTGCAACCGATAAACGTAACTAATAACGATATCCACAGATACCTGTAAAATATTCTTGCCATATGCACAAAAATAGAAAGTATTTTGTTGTTATAAAATGCTTTTGAAAATTAGAAAGCAACGTGATTAAGAAAAATTCATCGCTAATTGTTTGGCATACAATTGAAAACTTTTTCTGTGAAAAGAACACGGTCCGTATTTTTCAATAGCCAAACGATGTTCGCGCGTGGGATATCCTTTATTTTTAATCCAATTGTAATGCGGAAAAAGGTCGTGAAGGTTGCTCATAAATTCATCCCGATGTGTTTTTGCCAAAACTGAAGCTGCGGCAATGTGTAAAAATTTTGCATCTCCTTTGATAACACATTCGTGCGGAATGGCAGTATAAGGCTTAAAACGATTTCCATCCACCGCTATGAATTCAGGAACCTCATTTAATTTAGAAATGGCTCTGTGCATTGCTTCTATTGAAGCATTCAGGATATTTAGATTGTCAATTTCATCCATCATCACATGTTCTACATGGTAGCAAACGGCTTCTTGTTCAATGATTTTTCGCAGTTCATTCCGTTGCTTTGCAGAAAGTTGCTTGCTGTCTGTCAAAAAAGGATGTTTAAAATCAGTGGGAAGAATCACGGCAGCAGCAGTTACCGGACCTGCCAAACATCCGCGCCCTGCTTCGTCCGTACCACATTCAATTCGTTTGTCTTGTATTTGTAATTTCAACACGTGTCAAAATTCTAAAAAAATCCGGTCTTTTCCATGCTTTTTACTTTTTTTTGAAAGCAAAGGCGTAACAGAAGCCACATTACATAAACAAAAAAATTACCTTTGCTGTATATTTAAAGAAAAATAATGAAGAATACCGTTCTTTTACTTTTGTTGTTTTTGACTTGGGCGCATGTATTCTCGCAAAACAAACAGGAAAAACCTCCGATAACGGCATATAAAATTATTTCTGAAGATCGTGACACCACATTTGTGGACACGACTTTAAATATTTATAAAAAATATCGATTTAATTATTTGCGCAGGGATAATTTCGGGTTGCTTCCTTTTTCCAATGTGGGACAAACCTACAATTCGTTGGTTTATTCATTTGATGACACTCCCATGAAACCAAAGTTTGTAGCACAGTCACATCATTATGCATATCGTGATGCATCGGAAATTAATTATTATAATGTCCCTACGCCCTTGACCGAACTGTATTTTAAAACAGCTTATTCACAAGGACAACAGATGGATGCTTTTTTTACGGTAAATACTTCGCCGCAACTTAATTTTTCATTAGCATATAAAGGAGTGCGTTCTTTGGGAAAATATCAACATATTTTAACAAGTACCGGTAATTTTACTTTTACTGCGAACTATCATACTAAAAATAAAAAATATCATATCAGAGGACATCTTGCGACTCACAGTATTTTAAATCAGGAGAACGGCGGCCTAAGAGACTCCTCTATTGATTTGTTTGTAAACAACGACCCGGAATTTCGCGATCGCGGACGGCTGGATGTGAAGTTTGAAGATGCCGAAAATCAGTTAAAAGGCGTCCGTGTTTACGGGGATCAGTTTTACTATTTATATAATCAAGGAGACAGCATATCTCGGACTTCGCTGATTATCGGAAATGTGTTGAGTTTGGAAAATAAAGAATTCAGATACCGACAAAATACTCCCTTCAGTGAATTTGGCGATTCATATAAAGTGAATGACCTCTACACAAAAACTGTGTTATCAGATTTTAATGCGAAAGCCTATGTTGATTTTAAGGAATCGCTTTTGGGCGAGATCAAAGGGTGGATAAATTACAACAATTTTAATTACGGTTACAATACTGTTTTGTTATTGGATGCCGGAAAAATTCCCAATCGGATTGACGGTTCCATAATTTCTGCAGGAGGCGCCTATAAAAAAGAATATCACGGATTTTCAGTAGAAGGAAAAGCAGGAATTAATATTGCAGGAGATTTTGATGCAAATTATCTCGAAGGAGCGGTCGGTTATAATTTAAATGAAGATTTTAGAGCAAGAGGAAAAATCAAGATTCATGCTGCGGCACCTAATTTTAACTTTTTGCTTTATCAGAGCGATTATCAAAATTACAACTGGAAAACAGAATTTCGCAATGTAAAAACACAGGAACTTCGCTTTGATTTGGAAACTTCAAAATTCGGAAATGCATTTGTAAGCTATACCGGAATTGATGATTATGCTTATTTTTCAATTAAACCGAATGACAGCACGCCAACGCCTACACAAGCTGCGGAAAGAATTAATTATTTGAAAATTCAGGTTCAAAAAGAGTTTAATTTTGGAAAATTCGGAAGTGAACATCGGTTGCTTTATCAGCAAATCGTGGGAGGAGAAAATATTTTGAACGTTCCGAAGTTCCTCACGCGCAATTCGATTTATTATCAAGATCATTGGTTTAAAAAAGCATTGTTTCTGCAAACCGGAATCGGTTTTCAATATTTCCCTGCCTACAATATGAATGCTTATGATCCTGTTTTGGCAGAGTTTTACGTTCAAAACGATCATAAGCTCGGAGGATTTCCATTGGTTGATTTATTTTTTAATGCAAAAGTGCAACAAACCCGGATTTATTTTATTTACGAAAATTTCACCGCGCTTTTCGGAGGTAAAAACGAATATTTTGCCGCTCCGGGACAACCGTACAAAGACGCTGTTATCAGATTTGGTCTGGTTTGGAACTTCTTTATGTAGCGAACTATTTTCAATAAAAAAATTCTTCCCTATACAGAGAAGAATTTTTAAGAAGTGGGGGATTAAATATATTATTCTTTAAGCAATCCTCTTGAAATTACAATTTTCTGAATCTCAGATGTTCCTTCATAAATTTGCGTTATTTTGGCATCGCGCATCAATCGTTCTACGTGATATTCTTTGACATAGCCGTTTCCGCCGTGAATTTGAACAGCCTCAACGGTGACGTCCATTGCAGTTTGACTGGCGTGAAGTTTTGCCATCGCACCGCTAAGATCGTAATTATTTCCTTGATCTTTATCCCAAGCTGCTTTCATTACCAAATGGCGAGAAGCCTCAATTTGAGTAAGCATGTCAGCTAATTTAAAAGCTATTGCTTGATGATTGCAGATTTCAGTTCCAAATGCTTTTCGAACTTTGGAATATGCTCTGGCCAGTTCATAAGCTCCGGATGCAATTCCCAAAGCTTGCGCTGCAATTCCGATACGTCCTCCTGAAAGTGTTTTCATTGCAAAAGTAAATCCGAATCCATCTTCCCCGATACGGTTTTCCTTAGGAACTTTCACATCGTTAAAAATAAGGGAGTGGGTGTCACTTCCACGGATTCCCAATTTGTCTTCTTTCGGCCCGATTTCGAAACCTTCCCAACCTTTTTCAACAATAAATGCATTGATGCCGCGGTGTTTCTTTTCTTTGTCGGTTTGTGCTATGACTAAATAATAATCCGCAGTGCCTCCATTGGTAATCCAGTTTTTTGTTCCGTTCAGGATGTAGTGGTCTCCTTTGTCAATGGCGGTTGTTCTTTGAGATGTAGCGTCGCTTCCGGCTTCCGGTTCGCTTAAACAAAAAGCACCGAGTTTTTCGCCGGTTGCTAACTTGGTTAAATAGTTCTGTTTTTGTTCCTCGGTTCCGTATTTTTCCAATCCGTAACATACCAAGGAATTATTTACCGATACAATTACAGAGCAAGAAGCATCAATCTTACTCAATTCTTCCATAACCAACACATATGAAATGGTATCCATTCCGCCGCCGCCGTATTTGGGATCAACCATCATTCCTAAGAAACCGAGTTCGCCCATTTTTTTTACCTGTTCGGCAGGAAATTGTTGAAGGGTGTCTCTTTCTATAACTCCGGGAAGCAATTCGTTGCGAGCAAAATCGCGTGCAGCATCGCGTATCATCAATTGTTCTTCAGAAAAACTGAAATCCATAATTTAAATGTTTTTAAAAATGTGAATTCGACAAAGATAAATTAAAAGTTGAGTATAAAATAAAATATTGTTTTTTTGAATTGTAGAAAATCGGTTTTCTTTAAAAAATGCACGTATACAAAAATTTTTTTTCAATTTCTCAATTTATATAATAGTTGAAAATGTTGCACTATGGGGGTGAATTTAAATATATTGGACATATAAAATATGACTTTAAAAATGGTAAAAGATTCCTACACGATTTTAGGAGTAATGAGCGGAACTTCTTTGGATGGAATCGATTTGGCTTATGTAGATTTTAGAAAAACCGATACATGGAATTTCGAAATAAAATTTGCAGAAACCATTCCGTATTCCAAAACATCGAAAAATCGTTTGCGTCAAGCTATTCATTATGGTCCGTCGGCACTTTCCAAATTCAATATAAAATACACTGAATTTTTGGCAAGCGTGATTAAAGAATTTATAACTAAAAATAATATTAAAAACCTGGATGCGGTTTGCAGTCACGGACATACCATTTTGCATCAGCCGGAAAAAGGATTGACACTTCAGATAGGAAATCTCCCACAAATAGCTAAATTAATTGGTCATTTGGTGGTTTGTGATTTTCGCTCTCAAGATGTAGCGTTGGGCGGACAAGGTGCTCCTTTGGTGCCAATTGGCGATAAGTTGCTTTTTGGAGATTATGATTATTGCTTAAATCTCGGTGGATTTGCAAACATTTCATTCGAAAAAGATAATAACCGCATTGCGTATGATGTATGTCCTGTCAATATCGTACTCAATGCGCTTTCCGAAAAATTGGGACACGACTATGATGCTTTTGGCAAACTTTCACAACAAGGAGTTCTCAATGACGAACTACTGAATGCGTTAAATCGGCTTTCGTATTATGGTCAAAAACCTCCAAAATCACTTGGGTTGGAGTGGGTTCAAAAAGAAGTGTTTTCGTTAATAAATTCCTATGGTTTAAAAACAGAAGACAGCTTGCGGACTTTCACTGAACACGTTGCCATGCAATTAGCCTTGCAGTTTGAAAAAAATAAAGCTGTATTGATTACCGGCGGTGGAGCATACAACACCTTTTTAATAGAACGATTGAAAAAGCACACCCAAGCTAAAATCGTAATTCCGGATAAAAATACTATCGAATATAAAGAAGCGCTCATTTTTGGATTGCTCGGAATTTTAAAACTTCGAAATGAAGTAAATTGTCTGGCAAGTGTAACCGGCGCAATTAAAAATCATTCAGCAGGAAAAGTATTTTACCCTTAATTTTTCACTTTCAGGAGAGTCTTTTTTTGTTTAAACTAGTTTGATAAGCGTTGAAAATATGATATAAATCATCTAAATCGAAAAACGGCTATTCATGTTAATTTTTTGTTACTAAAATGCGGTTTAGAAGTACCGTTCAATAGCTAAGTTTGTTATCTTTGTGCGGTAAAATTAAATGTTAAAATTATTTTAATTTTTCTTTTCGAAAGTATGCAGATGAAGTTCGACGGAAACCTGATAAATTATAGTATATAGTGAAACTTCAAATATATTTCAATTGGCTGTAATTATTATTCTAATTTTTGTTTTGGGGTATCTTTTGATAACCTTGGAGCATCCGTTGCGCTTGGATAAAACAGTGCCGGCGCTGTTAATGGCAACTTTAATTTGGGCACTTTTAGCTGTCGGATTTTCAAATGATTTGTTTTCTATCGTCAATGAAGAAGGACATGCGTTTAGCCTTTTGAGCAGTGGTGAAAATCAGATGAATGGGTTTCAAAATAATTTGTTGACGCACTTCGGGAAAACGGCAGAAATTTTAGTGTTTCTAATCGGGGCAATGACCATTGTGGAGATCATAGATTTGCATCGTGGTTTTAATGTTCTGAAAAATTTTGTCAAGACAACCAGTAAACGAAATTTGTTATGGATAGTCGGTATTTTAGGGTTTTTCCTATCGGCTGTAATTGATAATCTCACGGCAACCATTGTTTTAATAACGCTTTTAAGAAAACTTATTCACAAGCGTGAAGAGCGACTCTGGTATGTCAGTTTAATTGTAATCGCAGCAAATTCCGGCGGAGCTTGGTCGCCCATTGGCGATGTTACCACAACCATGTTGTGGATTGCCAATAAAGTTACAGTTGTTGAACTAATTAAATTCGTTTCAATTCCAGCAATTATTTCATTTGTTATTCCCTTTTCTATTGCTTCATATTTACCGGTCTTTAAAGGTGATTTGGCAATCGATGAAAAAAATGACAATAATGATGAAGAAATATTGAGTAGCAAACTGATGTTGTTTTTAGGAATAGGGATGATTATTTTTGTGCCTATATTTAAAGCAATAACTGATTTGCCTCCTTATATGGGAATGATGTTCGCTCTGGGAATTGTGTGGCTTGTTTCTGAATACATTCAACCAGAAGAAAATTTTTCTCGAGAGCGAAGACACTTATATTCAGCACACAGAGCGTTGTCTCGTATTGAAATTTCAAGTATTTTATTTTTCTTAGGAATTTTGATGGCTGTTGCCGGGCTGGAATCTTTAGTTTATGGTACAGTAAATGGTGTAGAAGTTGGAACATTGCGTTATATGGCAGAACAATTACAACAAGCCATCCCCAATCAGGATTTAGTCATCATCTTTTTAGGAATGCTTTCAGCTGTCATTGATAATGTTCCGCTGGTTGCAGCCTCAATGGGAATGTATGACAGCCCTACAGATTCGGTCTTGTGGCACTTTATCGCTTATGCTGCGGGTACCGGAGGGAGTATGCTCATTATCGGCTCTGCTGCCGGAGTGGCTGCAATGGGAATGGAGCGAATTGATTTTATCTGGTTTTTAAGAAAAATAACCTGGTTGGCTTTTCTTGGATTTATAATTGGAGCCGGTGTTTTCTTATTAATCGAACGCATGATTTTTCACAACGTTTGACAATTTAGAATAATTTTCCTCGTTACTATTATTTTACCGAACTTTAAAACTATATATCCATAATTTATGCTTAATTCATTTATTCAAGAAGGAGTGGAAGTTACTTCAGAAATAGAACAAATTTCCGAAGAAAAAACCTTGTCCATAATGGAGCTTTTGTTCAGTGGTGGAACAGCCGGGCAGGTTATTATAATTATCTTGTTTATTCTTCTCTTTGTAGCAGTGTATATTTATTTTGAGAGACTTTTTGCAATTCGCGCCGCATCTAAATCAGATGAAAATTTCATGAATCAAATTCACGATCATGTTGCCAAAGGGAATTTGCAAGCTGCAAAATTGCTTTGTGCTCAAAAAGATACCCCGGTAGCACATATGACCGCCAAGGGTTTGTCGCGTATTGGGAGCCCCCTGGAAGATATCAATACAGCTATTGAAAATGTGGGGAGATTGGAAGTTTATAAGTTGGAAAAAAATGTAAGCATCCTTGCCACAATTGCAGGAGCCGGACCCATGATTGGTTTCCTCGGTACGGTAATCGGTATGGTGATGGCATTTCATGAATTGGCA
Organism: Bacteroidota bacterium; assembly: GCA_012522045.1. Classification (GTDB taxonomy): domain Bacteria; phylum Bacteroidota; class Bacteroidia; order Flavobacteriales; family Flavobacteriaceae; genus JAAYLC01. Next base: position 30,689 of record JAAYLC010000229.1, on the reverse strand, counting down.
TCAAGTAGCGGACAAGCAGAGATGGGACTATTGGCTGAAGGTATTTACACGGCAATGACAACTACTGTTGCAGGTCTGATTGTAGGAATTGTTGCCTATATGGGGTATAATCACCTTGTAGTTCGCACGGATAAAGTAGTGCACCAAATGGAAGCCACAGCAGTTGACTTCCTTGACATGTTAAATGAACCGGTATAATGAATTTAAGAGGACGAAATAAAGTAAGCGCAGAGTTTAATATGAGCTCCATGACAGACATTGTGTTCTTGTTATTGGTGTTTTTTTTACTGACTTCTCCGGCAATTACTCCAAACGCACTGGATTTATTATTGCCCAAAGCACAAGGTAAAACAACAAGTGTGCAAAGAGCGTCAGTAAGTATCACAAAAGACGGTAATTATTATGTAGATGAAGAACAAGTGACACAAGCGTCTATAGAAAGTGTTTTGAAAAGCAAACTGGAAGGAGAATTTGAACCAACCATAATTTTAAGAGCCGAAGAAGGAGTCCCGATTGAAGATGCTGTTTTAGTAATGGATATTGCTAATCAAAACGGATATAAATTGGTTTTGGCTGTACGACCTAAATAAAATGATTTTGCCGCCATGAGCAAAAACAAACTATTTGTTTTCCTTGATACAGAGCACAAGCGTAAAAGCATGGGCATTACGCTTGCAATTCATATTATTTTAATTTTGTTGTTATTAATTGCAGGATTAAAATACATGGATCCGCCGGAGGTCAAAGGAATTGCAATTAATTTCGGAACCTCAGATCAAGGAATGGGAAACGTGCAACCGCTTGACGAGATAGAATCTGCACCTCAGAATAATGTTGCATCCGAAAGTGTTCCGACAGAAATTGAAGAAGAAATTATCACTCAAGACATTGAAGAAGCTCCGGTGATTGAAGAAAAAAAACCCGAAAAAGAAACAACTCCGGTTCCCGACAGAAAAGAAGAACCTAAGAAAGCAGAACCAAAACCGGATCAAGCCACCTCAGATGCATTGTCAAATATTTTAAACAGTCCGAGAAACCAAGGTACAGCACAAAGCGGAGAAGGAAACGATACTACGCCCGGTGATAAAGGTTCACCCGATGGAGACCCAAATTCAAGCAGTTATTACGGAAGTGGTGTCGGTTTGGATGGTGATGGCAATTATTTGTTAGGAGGAAGACGCGCCTTAAATAAAGAACGCTACATACCCGATTGTAATGAGGCCGGCACGGTGGTCGTCAGTATCGAAGTGGATAGAAACGGAACCGTTACACGAGCTACACCCGGAGTGCGCGGAACAACCAACACGGCTCCCTGTTTGATGGAACCGGCACGAAGAGCTGCCCTCGAAACCAAATTTAATCCCGATGAAAATGCTCCGCTGAGGCAGGTAGGCAGAATCATCTATCGCTTTAGTCTTTCTGAATAAATACCTCATAACTTTGTCAAACAAACTGACTTATAAGGAAACATTGGAATGGATGTTTGCACAGCTTCCGATGTATCAAAAAATTGGTGGAGCCGCATATAAAAAAGATTTGCAGGCGACCCTAGACATGATGAAATATCTGAACCATCCCGAAGTCGGATTCAAAAGCATTCTCGTAGCTGGAACAAACGGAAAAGGCAGTGTCAGTCATATGCTTGCTTCTATTTTTCAAGAAGCCGGATACAAAACAGGATTATACACCTCTCCACATTTAAGAGATTTCCGTGAGCGTATTAAAATTAACGGAAAAATGATTCCCGAATCAGAAGTCACTAATTTCATAAACGCGCATGCTTCATTTTTAAAATCGGAAAAACTCTCTTTTTTCGAAATGACTGTCGGACTGGCTTTTGAATATTTCAGAAAAGAAAAAGTAGCTGTTGCAATCATCGAAACCGGAATGGGAGGAAGATTGGACAGTACCAATGTTATTAGACCTGAAGTCTCTGTAATCACAAATATCGGACTTGATCATACACAGTTTTTGGGAAATTCACCGGCTGAGATTGCAGCGGAAAAGGCGGGAATTATAAAATATAAAATTCCGGTTGTGATTGGAGAAGAAAACGAAGAGACGCTTCCCGTTTTTATAAAAACTGCAAATGCCCAAGAAGCACCTTTAATTCTTGCTGAAAAAGATGAGACTTATAAAATAAATGAAATTACCCTTGATTTAAAAGGAGATTATCAACAAAAGAATTTAAAAACAGTCCTGAGTACCATAAAAATTCTTCAAGATTTAAATTGGAAACTTCCGGAAGTTGCAGTGGTCAACGGATTGTCACATGTGGTAAGAAATACAGGGTTGTTGGGACGGTGGCAACAACTTCAAGATTGTCCAAAAGTTATATGTGATACAGGTCATAATAAAGAAGGGCTTAAATGGGTTGTCAATCAATTAAGAAAGGAAAAATACGATAAATTACATATTGTTTTAGGCGTTGTTTCAGATAAAGATTTGAATCAAATTTTGCCGCTATTTCCCAAAGATGCAATTTACTATTTCTGTAAACCTGATATCCCCCGTGGGATGTCGGCAGAATTATTAAAAGATGCCGCGCGTCCATTTGCATTGGAAGGAAAAGCCTATGCCACTGTTCAAGAAGCGTATCAAAATGCATTAAAGAAAGCTGCTCCCGAAGATTTGGTATTTGTGGGCGGCAGTACGTTTGTAGTTGCGGAAGTGATTTAAAAAAGAAAAAACCGTTTCAATTTTTTTGTTGAAACGGTTTTTGGTTAGTGGGCGATGAGGGATTCGAACCCCCGACCCCCTCGGTGTAAACGAGGTGCTCTGAACCAGCTGAGCTAATCGCCCTTTCTTTGAGGTGGCAAATATAATCCACTTTTTAATTACTGCAAGCAATTTTTAGAAAATAATTTTCAATCCTCAAAAATCGATTTCAAAATCAATAAGTAAGAATTAATAAGCGCGCTCATTAATTCCTTCGTAAAAATTGATGTAGGCTCTGTTTACCACACGATTTCCGCCTGCTGTCGGATAATTGCCGGTAAAATACCAATCCCCGAGATTTTTTGGACAAGCTTTGTGAAGATCTTCAACCGATTGAAATATAATCTTTAAATCCGATTTGATATTTTCCCCTACCAATTGTGCAATTTCATCCGAAATTTCTTCATCCGTAAAAGGTTCATATAATTTCTTTACGTGATTAATCACTTTTAAATCATCTTTGTTGACTTGCTCTAAACATTTCTCATAAATCTCCTGAATGACGTGTTCGGTATTGTGTTTTTTGTGCAGTGAAAGTGCTGCTTGGAAAGCAATTAAATCTTCTAATCGCGCCATATCGATACCGTAACAATCCGGATATCGAATTTGTGGAGCGGAAGAAACAACAATAACTTGTTTTGGATGCAGTCTGTCAAGCATAGTGAGAATGCTTTTTTGTAGAGTGGTTCCACGTACGATACTATCGTCAATGATGACAAGCGAATCTGAAGGTTTTACAATTCCGTATGTAACGTCATACACGTGAGCAACCAAATCGTCACGGCTGTTATCGTCAGCAATGAAGGTTCTTAATTTAACGTCTTTTACGGCTATTTTTTCGGTTCGGATTTTATGGGCTTGAATTTCATGTAGTCGTTCCAGGGTCAAAGTTTTCCTTTCGCGTATGATGGCTTCATTTTTCTGTTTGTTCAACTCATCTTGAGCGGCGTCCAACATTCCGTAAAAAGATGTTTCGGCGGTGTTTGGAATATATGAAAAAACAGAGTTTTCGGTGTCATAATTAATGGCTTTTAAAACTTTTGGCATGACTAATTTTCCCAACATTTTTCGTTCTTCATAGATTTCGGCATCATTTCCGCGAGAAAAATAAATCCGTTCAAATGAACAAGAACGTCGCTCTAATGGTGAGAGAATTTCAGCGTTTTTGAGTGTTCCATTTTTCTGAATTACCAATGCATGACCGGGCTCCAATTCCTTAACTTTTTCAAAAGGGATATTAAAAGTTGTCTGTATGGCGGGACGTTCGGAAGCTACTGCAACAATCTCATCATCGCTGTAATAATACACCGGTCGAATTCCGGAAGGATCTCTAAGCACAAATGCATCTCCGTGACCTAAAAGTCCTGCCATTGCATAGCCACCATCCCAGTTGGATGCAGATTTTCGTAATATTTTGGGGATTTTTAAATTCTCGATGATATACGGTGAAGCTTCTTGTTTTGAAAGACCTTGATTTTTTGCCTTTTTATAAAGTTTATTTACCGCATCATCTAAAAAATGCCCGATTCGTTCCATCACAGTAACAGTATCGGCTTTGTCTTTCGGATGCATCCCAAGACGAATTAAGTTTTCAAACAATTCGTGATTGTTGGTCATATTGAAATTTCCGGCAATAATTAAATTTCGATGCATCCAATTATTTTGTCTTAAAAAGGGATGAACATTTTCAATACTGTTGGCTCCAAAAGTTCCGTAGCGCACATGACCCAAGAAAACTTCGCCGATGTACGGAATATTTTTCTTCTGCGCCGCTACATCATCGGCATATTCGGGATTGTCTTTGAAAGCTTTGTTTATCCGTGCATTGATTTGTGAAAAAATATCTTGAATGGGTTGGGCATCCACGGAACGAATTCGGCTGATATAACGTTCTCCGGGGGAAACATTGAATTTTATACTGGCAAGACCGGCACCATCCTGACCGCGATTGTGTTGCTTTTCCATCATCAAATACATTTTATTTAAGCCATAAAATGCCGTGCCATACTTTTCTTTGTAGAATTCCAAAGGTTTTAAAAGGCGAAGGACTGCTATTCCACATTCGTGTTTTAATTCATCACTCATAGTACTAAATTAGGTAAAAAATAAAGTGCCCGATGCTTTGGGCACTTGTGTTTATGTAAGTTTAATATCGAATTGGGTTAAGCTTTTAAATTGATACATGCGTTGTCGCATTTCTTTTTCTGAAAGATTGATAAGTCGTTCCGGGCCAAATTTTTCGACACAAAAAGAAGCAAGTGCTGAACCGCTGATTACCGCATTTTTCATGTTTTCAAAACTGTAGTTTCCGGTTCTTACGAGATAGCCTGTAAATCCTCCTGCAAACGCATCTCCGGCTCCGGTTGGATCAAAAACTTCACGTAACGGCATTGCAGGTGCAAAAAACACATCTTTTTCTTCAAAAAGTAAAGCGCCGTGTTCTCCTTTTTTAATAACTACATGGGAAGGTCCCATTTGCATGATTTTTTGCGCGGCTTTAACCAGAGAATATTCGCCGGATAATTGCCTGGCTTCTTCGTCATTAATCGTGACTATATCGACACGCGAAATGATTTTAAGCAAATCATCCAAGGTGTTTTCCATCCAAAAATTCATCGTATCTAAAATGACCAACTTTGGATTTTTCATCTGATTAAGCACACTCATTTGCACTAACGGATGTAAATTTCCTAACATTACAACTTCGGCATCTTTATAAGCTTCGGGGACTCTGGGATTAAAATCTGCAAGGACATTTAAATCGGTAATAAGGGTGTCGCGAGTGTTCATATCATTGCGATATCTTCCGCTCCAGAAAAAAGTTTTTCCTTCCTCAATAATTTCAAGTCCATCAATATTGATGCCGTTTTCTTTTAGCATTTCAATATCTTCTTTAGGAAAATCCCCGCCAACAACTGAAACTATCGCTGCTTCTACGCCAAATTTTGAAGCAGCCAAACCTATATAAGTTGCTGCACCGCCTAAAATTTTATCCGTTTTACCAAAGGGTGTTTCGATAGCGTCAAAAGCAACCGTACCGACTATAACAAGTTTACTCATATTTATACCGCAAAAACGGCGTTTTTTAAATTATTTTCTGTTTAAATAGGGGCGGTCATCTGATTGTAAATGACTTAAAAACCAAGTTGCAAAGATACTCTTTTGAAACTTTATATTCCAAAAATGAAAGGTTTGAGTTTTAAAAGTAATTTATGATAATAGGAAGGTTTTTTGAATATTGTTTAATAATGTTCTCGAAAATCCGATGATTTTGTAAAATAGTGTTATAAATTATCTGAGAATAAATGTTGAGAGGTTTATTTTCTTCCGAAATCAGCAGGAATTTCTCCCCAAGCTTTTGTTTCCCATTTTAAAATTTTTGTGGTGTACGTATTGGACTTTAACCAATTTTCTGCGCGCGCTATCAATTCAAAGAGGTATTTGTTTTTATGGGTTTTCTTGAGTTTGGTATTGCATTTTTTTCGATTTACCCAACCCATGGCAATTCTGGAATCACTGTATATAATGCGGTCGCTCCCTCTTTGCTTGAGGTAGGCCAAACCGTGAACGATTGCCAAAAATTCTCCGACATTGTTTGTGCCTTGATGAAAAGGACCTTGTCGGAAAAGTTCTTTTTTGGTATGCGTGTCCACACCGCGATATTCCATAATTCCCGGATTCCCACTGCTGGCTGCATCTACGGCGATAGAGTATAAATCAGGTTCGCCGATTTTTGCAAGTTCTTCTTTAGAAGGTTTTTTAACCGTATGCTTCCCTTTATAATCCGAATATTCTTTATTGTATGCTTCTTCGGCTTCCTCGTAAGTTTCAAAGCTTTTGTATTGTGCTCCGGTTACCCCTTGAACTGCTTTTTTACAAGCTTCCCATGAGTCGAAAATTCCGGTAGGATTTCCAAACCAAACGACATAATATTTTTGTTTTTTGGTTCCCATTTTCAAGATTTATCTGGTTTTTTGATTAATTCCTCAATCACTTTTGGAAACCACTTGTATTCGAGCTCGTGTATTTTTTTTGCAAGCGATTCGGGTGTGTCTTCGGGAGTTATTGAAACGGACTTTTGAAAAATAATTGCCCCGGAATCGTATTCGTCGTTTACATAATGGATACTGATGCCGCTTTCTTTATCCTTCGCCTGAATGACGGCTTGGTGCACAAAATTTCCGTACATACCTTTCCCTCCGTGTTTGGGGAGGAGTGCAGGATGAATGTTGATTATTTTTCCGGGAAATTCACTGATGATATTTTCCGGAAGTTTCAATAAAAAACCGGCTAAAACGATTAAATCGGGATTAAATTCCGTTAAAGTTTTTAATACTTCGCCTGAATGCAATGTTTCTTTTGAAAAGTGTCTTGCAGGAACGCCTAAGTTTTTTGCGCGTGTTAGAACTTTTGCATCCGATTTATTTGAAAGTACCAAAACTACTTTTGCCAACGAAGATTTTTGAAAATACCGAATGATGTTTTCAGCATTGGTACCGTTTCCGGAAGCAAAAATTACAATTCGTTTCATAGGTTAATGAGATAATTTTTAATCGCGGATGCAAAAATACATCAAATAATATGTGATTATTGAAACAAATTTAGTTTCTTTGGGTACGATATGAATACTTGCTAAAGATGAATTATGAAGGATTTCTTCACATCAGAATACGGAGAGAAACTACATTTTACGTTTTAGCTGTTGTTTTCAATTAAAATATTTTATTTTTGCCGTTTATAATTTAATCTAAAAGTAAAAATTATGTCAGACATTGCATCAAGAGTAAAAGCGATTATCGTAGACAAATTAGGTGTAGACGAGAACGAAGTTGTTAATGACGCTAGTTTCACCAATGACCTCGGAGCGGACTCCTTGGATACGGTAGAGCTAATTATGGAATTTGAAAAAGAATTTGATATTCAGATTCCTGATGACCAGGCCGAAAATATTTCTACAGTTGGTCAAGCAATCACTTATATAGAAGCTGCAAAATAAAATTTTTCAATGAAGTTAAAGCGAGTTGTTATTACAGGTCTTGGTGCTCTTACGCCTATTGGAAACAATATTCAAGAGTACTGGGAAGGTTTGGTTAATGGAAAGAGCGGTAGCGCTCCCATTACCTATTTCGATGCTTCGAGATTTAAAACAAGATTCGCTTGCGAGTTGAAAGATTACAATCCGGAAGCTTACTTTGATCGAAAGGAAGCCCGGAAATTGGATCGATTTGCACAATACGCACTTATTTCCTCCGATGAAGCTATCTCAGATTCGGGAATTGACTTGAATCAAGTAGATAAATTTCGAGTAGGCGTGATTTGGGGCGCCGGAATTGGTGGGTTGCAAACGTTCCAAGATGAAGTACAAAACTTTGTAGAAGGGGATGGAACGCCACGTTTCAATCCCTTCTTTATTCCTAAGATGATTGCTGATATAGCACCGGGTCATATTTCCATTAAACACGGATTTATGGGACCGAATTACACCACGGTTTCTGCCTGTGCTTCTTCAGCCAACGCAATGATTGATGCTCTAAACTACATTCGGTTAGGGTATTGCGATGTTGTTGTAACAGGAGGAAGTGAAGCAGCGGTTACGATTGCCGGAATGGGTGGCTTTAATGCTATGCACGCACTTTCTACACGAAATGAAAGTCCAGAAACTGCATCGCGACCTTTTGATGCTACCCGCGACGGATTTGTATTGGGAGAAGGTGCCGGCTGCTTGATTCTTGAAGAATACGAGCACGCCAAAAAGCGTGGTGCCAAAATATACGCAGAAGTTGTTGGTGGCGGAATGAGCAGCGATGCCTACCATATGACTGCACCACATCCGGAAGGAATCGGGGTGGAGCGCGTAATGTTAAACTGCTTGAAAGACGCAGGGATGAGCCCTGATGAAGTCGATCACATAAATACTCATGGAACTTCTACACCATTGGGTGATGTTGCGGAATTAAAAGCAATCGCATCTGTTTTTGGAGAACATGTGAAAGACATAAATATTAATTCTACTAAATCCATGACAGGTCACCTTTTAGGAGCAGCAGGTGCCGTAGAAGCTATCGCCGCAATTTTGAGCATGACTCATGGAATTGTGCCTCCTACCATCAATCACTCTACAGTTGATGAAAATATTGATCCTTCTTTAAACCTCACACTCAATCAAGCTCAAAAAAGAGAAGTGAATGTTGCGATGAGTAACACGTTCGGTTTTGGAGGTCACAACGCATGTTTGCTTTTCAAGAAAATTGATTCGTAAAATGAATGCCGTCCTTTAAAAACATATTTTCTTCTCGCACAGAAGAAGAAGAAACATTTTATAGTGCGCTAAAAAAGATTTTGGGTTTTAAACCCAAAGATTTAACCATCTATAAAACGGCTTTTACACATCGTTCCTATAACGAAAAAAACAACGGTGTTCCACTGAATTACGAACGCTTGGAATTTTTGGGCGACGCCATGTTAGGTGCGGTAATCGCAGCTTATCTTTATAAAAAAGTTCCCGAAGGCGATGAAGGATATTTAACCAAAATGCGTAGCAAAGTTGTAAGCAGGGAGCATTTGAACGAACTGGGACGCGATTTAAATTTGATTAAATTCCTGAAAAAAGGCAGCCCGGATCAAAAATTTGGAGGTAACATTCACGGCAATATTTTTGAATCTCTCGTAGGGGCGATTTATTTGGATCGCGGCATTAAATACTGTGAAAAATTTATTCACAAACGAGTGATCAAACCTTATGTGGATATAAAAAAATTGGAAGGGAAAATCATTAGTTATAAAAGTCTGATTATCGAATGGTGTCAAAAGGAAAAATTAAATTTTAATTTTAAAATTTATGAAGATACCGGTGTTGATAATCAAAAACATTTTGCCGTTCGCCTGTCGTTGGATGATGAGGTAGTTTCTAAAGCACGCGCCACTTCCAAAAAGAAAGCTGAAGAATTAGCTGCAAAAAGAGCTTACTATAAGTTCCAAAATGAAATAGATGCTCAAAATTCTTAGAGAAGTTTCTTTAATTGACATTTGTTAACTTTTTTGTAGTATTTGTTGTTTATTTTTGTATAATACGTGTATCGATTTTCATTAAGAAACATGCAACATCGCTTAGACATGGACGATTTTTCTGAGGATACGTTTGAACTTATAGCAGTTCATTGTACAGAAGAGGATTTTCGTTTGGCGTATCTCTTAAACAATTATTTAAAAATAAAACTTGTCAGAGCCAAAACAGATTTAGATTTTTATAAAAATCAAAAGCAAATAAACTTTCCATTGTTTGAATATGAAGACAGTAAAAACTACATCTCCTATAACTTGCTGAGCAATGTCCAGAAAATCTTATCGGAAGGAGTTACCAGTGCCAGTGATTTTTATAAAAATGTATATGAAACGCACTACGTGATTCCTGAAATAAAATGCGATTATCTTTTGAAGATAGCTTCAGATAGCGGAAAAATAAAAGTAAAAGAAATAGTTTCTAAAATTAATGAAATTCGGCAAGTCATTTCAGCCTATAATGTAGCGGTTGAAAAACTCAAGTCAAAAAATAATTTAATATTCGACTAATGTTAACAACAAAACGAACAAAAATAGTAGCAACTTTAGGTCCCTCTACAAACACTCCGGAAATCATCCGTGAAATGATACGTAGCGGTGTGGATGTATTCCGAATTAATTTCTCTCATGCGGATTACGATACTGTAAAATCGCATATTAAACTCATACGGACAATATCGGCAGAACTAAATCAGCATATTGCCGTTTTAGCCGATTTACAAGGGCCGAAACTCCGTGTTGGTGTGATGAAAGAAGAAGTGGTGGTGTATCCCGGTGATGAAATTGAATTTTCTACCGGAAAAGAATTTATCGGCACCTCGGAGCGGATTTATATGAATTACAAAAGTTTCGCAAAAGACGTGAAAGCGGGTGAGCGGATTTTATTGGACGATGGAAAATTGATATTTGAAGTGCTTGAAACCAATAAAAAAGACACGGTAAAAGCCGTAGTAATTCAAGGAGGATCCTTACGTTCCAAAAAAGGAGTGAATTTGCCGAATACGGATATTTCATTGCCTGCTTTGACCAAAAAAGACAGAAAAGATGTGCTTTTTGCATTGGAACAAGAAGTAGACTGGATCGCCTTGTCTTTTGTTAGAAAAGCAGAAGATCTAAAAGAATTACGCACCGTCATTGAAGAAAATATTTCTTATAAAATTCCCATCATAGCCAAAATAGAAAAACCTGAAGCGGTGCATAATATCGATGAAATTGTAGCCAACAGTGACGGATTAATGGTAGCACGCGGCGATCTTGGCGTGGAAATTCCTGCCGAAGAAGTTCCGCTTATCCAAAAGCACTTGGTTCACAAAGCGAAACGTGCACGAATTCCGGTTATTATCGCCACGCAAATGATGGAAACTATGATAACTTCATTGACCCCCACACGAGCCGAAGTAAACGATGTGGCAAACTCGGTGATGGACGGAGCAGATGCGGTGATGCTTTCTGGGGAAACATCGATTGGAAATTATCCGGTGGCAGTAATTAAAACCATGTGCAAAATTCTAAAAAGCGTTGAAGATTCCGAATTGATTAAAGTTCCCGAGGAACCGCCAAAAACCAAGACCAACCGTTACATTACCAAAACAGTTTGTTATCACGCCGCGCATATGGCTGATGAAATTAAAGCAAAAGCCATATGTACACTGACCAATAGCGGTTATACAGCTTTTCAGATTTCTGCCTGGCGACCCTCAGCGTTTATTCTGGCATTTACTTCTAACAAACAAATTCTCGCACGCTTAAATTTGTTATGGGGCGTGAAAGCATTCTTTTATGATCGTTATGTCAGTACGGATGATACTGTGGAAGATGTTAACAATATTGCAGAGGAACGCGGTTATGTGAAAAAAGGAGATTTTTTAATCAATCTTGCAGCCATGCCAATTTCACAAAAAGGAATGGTCAATACGCTTCGTGTAAGTCAGATTAAATAAGAGCTTTTAAGCACCTTTTATATAGGTTGACAATCGTATTTTTACAATTCCAACTCTACCAGATGCGGACAGTGATCGCTGTGTTTTGCTTCGGGGAGAATGACAGCACGTTTCATTTTGTCTTTCAAGGTTTCGGAGACTAAATTGTAATCAATGCGCCATCCTTTGTTGTTGGCTCTGGCATTGGCACGATAACTCCACCAGGTATAATTGTGAGGTTCTTTGTTGAAATGACGAAAACTATCAATAAAACCGCTTTTCATAAAACTGTCTAACCATGCTCTTTCAACCGGCAGGAAACCTGAAACTTTTGCATTTCGAACCGGATCGTGAATATCGATAGCGCGATGACAAATGTTGTAATCACCACAAATAATTAGATTTGGAATTTCTTTTTTTAGATTATCGATATAATCTCTAAAATCATCCATAAAAGTGAGTTTATGTTCCAACCGATTGATGTTCGTTCCGCTAGGCAAATACAAACTCATAACCGAGAAATCATCAAAATCAATGCGTAAATTCCGTCCTTCAATATCCATATATTCAATACCGGTTCCATATTCCACGTGATTGGGTTTATGTTTCGATAAAATAGCAACACCGCTGTATCCTTTTTTTACGGCGCTATACCAATAATGATACGGATATCCTGCTTTTTCAATTAAGTCTATTTCAATTTGGTCAAAATTAGCTTTGATTTCCTGCAAACAAATAATGTCCGGTTCGGCAGCAACAAGCCAGTCTATAAATCCTTTTTTAAAAGCTGCCCGAATGCCGTTTACATTGTATGAGATAATTTTCATTGAATAATTTAGTTTCTATAAATGAGTGAATAATTTCGGGCAAGTTATAAATCCCGACAACGTTTTACAAGTGTAAATTTATTCTTAATCGATTCACTACTTTTGAAGTAAAATACACGAACCGAAATGAATTAAAAAACAAATCCTCAGAAAACAAAAAACAATGAGACATTCGGTTTTAGTATTTTTTCTCCTCATTTCAGTAGCAGGTTGGTCGCAAGAACAACGCGACAATTATCGCACCGTGAAAATTCCCGTTCGCGATACGGTCGTTATTGACAGTGCCGGAATTAATCCGAAAGATTTTAAATTGCTTGACAATGAAGGAAATTCTCCGAATCCGTTTGGTTATAAAATCGACTTTAAAAAAGGCACGATTATATTTCATGAAGAATTGAAACAACAGCACGACTCGTTGACGTTGCAATATGTGCAATATCCGTCCTTCTTGACTCGAAAATATTATTTATTGGATCCTTCTTTGATTGTAGAAAATACCGGAGAGATAGATAGGCTTTATAGTCTGGGACAGGCTACACATACAAGAAACTTTACGCCTTTTGACGGTCTGAATACTTCGGGAAGCATTTCGCGAAGCATAACCATCGGCAATAACCAAAATGCAGTGGTAAACAGTCAATTGGATTTGCAAATTACCGGGAAACTCAGTGATAAAGTTTCCATTCGCGCTTCCATTCAAGATGCCAATATTCCTGCACAAGAAAGTGGATATTCACAAAGTTTGAATGAGTTTGACAGAATATTTATTGAGTTGTTTGGGGATCAGTGGAACATCCGTGCCGGAGATATCGATTTGACAAACTCCCGAAGTTATTTTGGGCGCTTTACTAAAAAAGTTCAGGGAATTTCGCTCTCAGGAAGTATGAAAACTGACAATGGAGGTACGTATGCTGCCACAGTTGCGGGCGCCTTGGTGAAAGGTATTTTTTCAAAAAGCGAATTTAAAGGGCAAGAAGGAAATCAAGGTCCTTATAAATTGGTAGGGCCGAACGGCGAATTGTATATTATGGTCGTTTCGGGAAGTGAACGGGTTTATGTAAACGGATTGTTGCTCAAACGCGGAGAAAATGAAGATTACGTAATTGATTACAATGCGGGAGAAATTAAATTTAATCCTACGTTTCCGATTACTTCCGACATGAGAATATTGGTAGAATATCAGTTTACCGACCGAAATTACACACGTTTTATCGGCTATTCGGATGTGAATTACACAAATGAAAAATTGGATATAGGCCTGTATGCTTACTCTGAAAATGACGCCAAAAATCAACCCTTACAGCAAAATTTATCCGAAGAACAAATAGCAGTTTTAAAGGCAGCGGGCAATGATTATGACAAAATGTATGCGCCTTCTGCCATTCCGGATACGTATGCGGAAAATAAAATACTGTATAAAAAAATATGGATAAATGGGAAAGAAGTGTTTGTGTATTCTAACGATCCCGAGGATGAACTGTACAACGTTCGTTTTAGTCATGTAGGAAGCAACAATGGGAATTATGTATTGAGCAATCAAAGTGCTGTCAATCGAATTTATGAATATGTTCCTCCGATTAATAATATTCCTCAAGGCGATCATGAACCGATTATCAGGCTTAAACCTCCCGAAAAACTTCAAATTATCGGTGTAAATGGGAGGTATCAACCGTCAGACAAAACCACAATCGCACTTGAAATGGCAGTAAGCAATTACGATCGAAACCTCTTTAGTAATTTGGATAAAGAGGAAAACGTGGGTTTTGCCGGAAAAGTGGAAGTGTCCCAACGGGTTTTGACCACTTCGGATAGTCTTAAAATCAATGTTTTAGGAAATATCGATGTGGTTCAAAAAGAATTCCAAACCATTGAGCGTCTTTATAGTGTAGAATTTGATCGTGATTGGAACTTGATAAATCCCGAAGGAAGCCAACGTTTTTTAGCAACGGGAATTGAAGCACTGCATCCCCAATCTGGAACGACTAAATATGAGTTTAACAATCTGAATTTCTCAGAAAATTTTGATGGGAATCTCCATCGACTTTATTCAACGATTCATAAAGGACGACTTAACTTTCACTTGAATTCAAGCCTCATGGAAAGCAAAGCAGATTCTGTTTCATCTCATTTTTTCAGATTAAACAACACCACTGTTTATGAATTGGAGAAAGCTTGGATAGGCGGGAAATTGGGAATGGAAAACAATAAAATAGGCGCTATAAACAAAAACAGTCTATCTCCGATAAGTCATAAGTTTAACAGCTATGAAATTTTTACGGGAATTGGTGACAGCACGGATGTGTATGTTCAAGTTGGTTATAATTATCGGGTGACGGATAGTGTACGCCAAAATCGATTGCAACGCGTTAACAGAGCCAATACTTATTATTTAAAATCACAACTGATCAATAGCGAAAACACCCAACTGGCAGCTTTTGTAAATTACAGAGAAATTAAATATTATCCGATAGAAGCCCGAGATGGATTTTTATCACAAACTCCAGAAACCGATGAGAAACCTAAAGAACGTTCGTTAAATTCGAGAATATTGTACAATCAATCGTTATGGAACGGAGGAGTGCATCTGAATACTGCCATTGAAACCAATAGCGGAGTCGTTCCGCAACAGGAATTTACTTACATCAAAACCGATCCGGGACAAGGGGTTTATATTTGGGTCGATTACAACGGAAATGGAATTCAAGAGTTGGATGAATTTGAAGTGGCTCAATTTCCCGGTCAAGCAGAATACATCAGAATTTTGTTGCCGAACCAAACGTTTATTAAAATTCGTCAAAATAAATTTAGTCAAACTTTGACTTTAAATCCTCAAGTATGGAAAAACGAAGATTGGATGCCCGACTGGCTGACTCGTTTTTACAATCAGACTTCTTATATCATCGACAGAAAAGTCCGCCGACGTGATGAAGGCTTTATGATTAATCCTTTCAAAGATGGTGGTGCCGATCAATTGGGACTCGTCATGAATTTTAGAAATGTGATTTTTTTTAACAGAGGACGACAACGTTATACTACCAGCTATACTTTTTTGTCTTCATCCAATGACAATTTATTGGTGACCGGATTGCAACGGAATGACATTAAAAGTCATCACTTAAATTTTAATCACAAACTTTTTGAGTTGTGGTTGTTTAATCTTAAAGGCTCCACTGACAAAACCACTTCTTTTTCCGAAAGTTTGCAAAATCGGAATTACCATCTTCGCTCACACGAAATAAATCCAAAAGTTTCTTATTTGCTGAATATGCAAACGCGCTTTGATTTGTTTTATCATTTTAAGAATAAAAAAAACAAACTGGAAGCTTTTGAAAATTTAAAACAACAGACCCTTGGCGTGTTTTTCTCTTATTCAAATGCGGAAAAAATTTCAATTAGCGGGGAGTTTAATTATATCGACAACAATTTTCAAGGAAATGCATATTCTCCGGTTGCCTATCAAATGTTGGAAGGCTTACAACCCGGAACCAATTACACCTGGCAAACCCTTTTTCAAAAAAGAATTACCCAATATTTGGACGCGAATCTTCTGTATTTTGGAAGAAAAAGCGAAAATTCAAAAGCGGTTCATACGGGAAGTGTTCAATTGCGCGCGTATTTCTAATAAAACTGTAATTAAACTCTTGTTTAATTGATTTTCACAGAATAATGGAACTTCATTTTCCTAAATCAATCGCTTGTTTGTACATTTGAAGCTTTAAATTTTAAACATGTTACAAGTTTCAGAAATTCGTGAAAATAAGCAGCAATTTATTGAAGGGCTTGCAAAAAGAGGGTTCGATGGAACTCAAGTATTGGAAGAAATTTTACAATTAGATGAACAACGCCGAAGTTCGCAAGCACAGCTCGATGAGATGTTGGCACAAAGCAATCGGTATTCAAGAGAAATCGGAGAACTTTATAAAAAGGGTCAGGCCGATGAAGCAAATGCACTGAAGGAAAAAACCACGCAGTTAAAAGAAGATTCAAAAGCGCTAAATTCAAAAATGACTGAAATTTCCGAGCAATTGCTTCAGCTTTTATACACGGTTCCAAATGTTCCTCATGAACTTGTAAATCCGGGTAAAGACGAAAGTGATAATGAGGAAGTTTTCCTTAGCGGAGTGCTTCCACAATTGGCTGATGATGCTTTGCCACATTGGGAATTGGCAAAAAAACACGGATTAATTGACTTTGAACTGGGCGTTAAAGTTACGGGCGCCGGTTTTCCGGTTTATAAAAATCAAGGTGCACGATTGCAACGCGCTTTAATCACTTATTTCTTAGATAAAAACATTGCAGCGGGATACACCGAATATCAAGTGCCGTTATTGGTAAATGAAGCTTCCGGATATGGAACCGGGCAACTTCCCGATAAAGAAGGACAAATGTATCACGTTCAAAATGATGATTTGTATCTGATTCCGACGTCTGAAGTTCCGATTACCAATATGTTTCGCGATAATTTATTGGAACTTTCAGATTTCCCGATTAAATGCACCGGATATACACCTTGTTTCCGCCGTGAAGCAGGAAGTTACGGCGCGCACGTTCGTGGACTCAATCGGTTGCATCAATTTGACAAAGTTGAAATCGTTCGGATTGAACATCCCGACAATTCCTATAAAGCACTGGATGCAATGGTAGAACATATCAAAAGCATCTTGGAAGAACTCGGATTAACCTATCGGATTCTCAGATTGTGCGGAGGAGATTTAGGGTTTACATCGGCAATGACCTATGATTTTGAAGTTTATTCAGCCGCTCAAAAACGCTGGTTGGAAATTTCATCTGTGTCTAATTTTGAAACGTATCAAGCAAACCGTTTGAAACTCCGTTTTAAAGATTCGGACGGAAAAAACAAGCTTGCCCATACGCTAAATGGAAGTTCGCTTGCATTGCCCAGAGTCTTGGCGGCAATTTTGGAAAATTTTCAACAAGACGACGGCATAAAAATCCCTGAGGTACTCGTTCCTTATTGTGGATTTGATTTTATAAAATAAAAAAATCCCGACTTTTTAATACTGAAAGGTCGGGATTTTAATTATTCCTGCTTTTTAAACGCCTTATACTGAAACTGATTGAGCATTTTCCAAAAACTTTTTAAGCAGACGTTTATTTACGGATTGGCGACAGTTTTGCCTCGGGTGCTTTCTGTCATATTAGTCCCGTTATACGTAAATGTGCTGCTTCCTGAGGAATATGGAGTTTATGCAGGATTGATGGCTTTTATCATTCTCGGAAACATCCTGTTGTCCTACGGGATGGAAACGGCCTTTTTTCGTTTTTTTACCAAACAAGGCATAAATAAAAAGATTGTTCAATCCACCACATTAACTTCTTTGACGGTATCGTCGCTGGTTTTTCTGATTCTCAGTTTGATTTTTAATGCAGAACTTTCTTATTTACTGGATTTTAAGAAAGAGTATATTTTTTATGGCAGTTGGATTATGACCTTGGATGCATTGGTTGTACTTCCATTTGTATGGTTTCGTGCCAATGAAAAGCCGATGCGCTATGCCGTTTTGAAAATAATTAATGTCCTTGTGAATCTTGGATTAAATTTATTTTTCTTTTTGCTGCTGCCGGTGTGGTCTGAAAGAATAAGTTTCTTCAGTTCCTGGTGGATGCCGGACAACAAAGTGGCTTACGTTTTTATTTCAAATTTGGTTGCAAGTGCAGTAACGCTGTTTATGGTGATTCCGGTGTATGTGAAAATTGGTTTCGGATTTCAAAAAAATCTATGGAAACAGATGTTGCGCTATGCATTCCCGGTTTTGATTTCCGGAATAGCTTTTAGTATTAACGAAGCATTTGACAGGATTTTATTAAAATATTTACTTCCTGCGGACATAGCTGAAACCGAAGTAGGGCTGTATTCGGCCTGTTATAAACTGGGCATGTTTATGACTTTGTTTGTCATGGCTTTTCGACTTGGAATTGAACCGTTTTTCTTTAATTATTCACAAAATAAAAATGCGCGTGAAACCTATGCACGCATCACCAAATATTTTACGTTCTTAGGCTGTTTTATTTTACTTTTTGTCATTGTTTATATTGACTTTTTCAAAATAATACTTATCCCGAACAGTCAATATTGGGAAGCATTGAAAATCGTACCTTTAATTTTGGCTGCCAATTTATTTCTTGGAATATATCACAACTTAGCAGTTTGGTATAAAGTGACGGACAGAACAAAATATGGCGCGTACATTTCCATCATAGCGGCGATAATTACGTTGATAGCAAACTTTATTTTAATTCCGAAAATCGGGTATATCGGTTCTGCGATAGCTACATTCTTGGCATATGGAACGATGATGATGCTTTCGTATTTTTATGGTCAGAAATATTATGAAATTCCTTACAACATTAAAAAAATCGGGTCAGTGCTAATTACCGCATTGTTATTTTCCTCCTTATCTTTTTATGTGTTTCGAGGAAATATAGTTGTAGGGACTATATTTGTCTTACTTTTTCTCGGAGGTCTGATTTACATAGAGAAAGCAACATTCAAACAACTTATAAAACGACCAAAAGACATTTAATTTATGACTGAAAATATTAGAATTAAAATCATTAACAAATCGGGGCATGCGTTACCGAGCTATGAAACCACTGCATCTGCGGGAATGGATTTAAGAGCCCATATTGATGCGCCGATAGTGTTGCAACCGTTGGAACGCATCATTGTAAAAACCGGTCTATTTATTGAATTGCCCGTCGGATATGAAGCACAAGTTCGTCCCCGAAGTGGTTTGGCAGCAAAAAAAGGAATTACGGTTGCCAATGCACCCGGAACGATTGACGCAGATTATCGCGGTGAAATTGGAGTGATTCTCATCAATTTATCTAAAGAAGCGTATACAATTGAAAACGGCGAACGCGTTGCTCAAATGGTAATAGCAAAACACGAACGGGCGTTGTGGGAAGAAGTATCGGAATTGTCTCAAACTTCACGTGGAGCGGGAGGTTTCGGAAGTACAGGTGTAAAATAATTAACGAATTAAATTTAACTATATCTTATGAAAATTATCGTACCAATGGCAGGGCGCGGAAGTCGACTCAGACCCCATACATTAACAGTTCCAAAACCACTCATTCCCGTTGCCGGAAAACCAATCGTACATCGATTGGTAGAAGATATTGCAGCTGTTTTGAAAGAAGAAATTGAAGAAATTGCTTTTGTTTTGGGAGATCCTGCATTTTTTGGAGATGAAGTTGTAAAGCAATTAACAGCACTGGCAGAAAAGTTAGGCGCAAAAGCCTCTATTTACCGACAATTGGATCCCAAAGGAACCGGACATGCCATAATGTGTGCGGAAGATTCGCTTTCCGGACCGGCAGTTGTAGCTTATGCCGACACACTCATTCGTGCAGATTTTGAACTGGACAAAGATGCCGATGCGGTGATATGGACAAAGAAAGTGGAAAATCCTGAAGCTTATGGCGTGGTAAATCTGAATGAAAAAAACGAAATCATAGAACTCGTTGAAAAACCTAAAGAATTTGTAAGCGATCAAGCAGTGATTGGGATTTATTATTTTAATGATATTGACATACTAAAAAAGGAACTCCAATACGTTTTAGACAACAACATCATCCATGGCGGCGAATATCAAATCAATGACGGGATTAAAAGAATGATGGAAAGCGGAAAAATATTTAAAACCGGTACCGTGGATGAATGGATGGATTGCGGAAATAAAAATGTGACTCTCGAAACCAATCAAAAAATGTTGGGCTTTTTATTGGAAGCTGACGAACCTTTGATTTCCGATTCACATACAAATGAAAATTCGCAAATTATAGAACCATGTTTTATTGGAGAAAATGTTGTTTTAAAAAACAGTAAAATAGGTCCGTATGTTTCCATCGGAGCCAATACAACCATTGAAAACAGTAAAATTAAAAATAGTTTGATACAAACAAATTCTTTAATAACGAATGCCGATTTGGACAATGCGATGATAGGAAACCACGTTGTATATGATGGGAATTACAAAGAAATAAGCATTGGTGATTATTCTGAATTAAAATAAACTTGAAAACAATCCGCTACATATTCATTTTATTAAGCATTGGTTTTTCGCCATTTGTTGAAGCTCAAGAACCTGAAGTAGATACGATGGAAAATCCGTTGGACACTTCTGAAACAAATGAAGATAAATTTCAAATTCATTTTTTTGAAGCGCTGAAACAAAAAGCAATTGAAAATTATGAACGTGCTTTAACGGCATTAGATCAAGCTGAAAGCATCGCTCCCACACCGGAAAGCAAAGCAGCCGTTCAGTTTGAAAAAGCCAAGATTTACAGTCAGTTGCGCGAATATGAGACTGCGGAACATTTGTACAAAACCGTACTCGAATCTCAAGGTGACCGCATGGACGTTTTAGAACGCTTGTATGATTTGTATTACAACAAACCGGATTTCGAGAAAGCATTGCCCATCGTGAAAAGATTAATTCCGTATCACGATGATTACAAAGAGGATTTGGTTAACATTTATTTCCATACGGAACGTTATCAAGAAGCATTAACTCTTTTAAATGAATTGGAAACAATTTGGGGCGAAAGTGAGAAAAGAAACGCACTGAAAACTCAAATTTATAAGATAACGGGCAATGAAGCTTTAGCCATTGAGGAAATCAAGCAGAATTTGAATGAAAATCCGAAAAATGAACAAGATTATCTAAAACTTATTTTTTTATACAGTGAACAAGGCGAACAGGATAAAGCTTATAAAACTGCACAGGAATTGCTGAAAAAAATGCCGGAATCAAAATTGGTTCATTTGGCATTGTATAAATTTTATATGAACGAAAAGCAGACAGAAAAAGCAATTGAATCTATAAAAATTGTTTTAACGACTGCCGAAATTGACGATGAAACTATTTTAAAAGTTATCAATGATTTTATACTTTTCGTAAATGAAAATCCGCAATATTCCGATGAATTAGAAACAATTGTGTCAAGTTATGCAACTCGTTTTCCAAAAGTTTTTGAATTGTTGGGCGACTATTATTTAAGGAAAAACGAGAAGCAATTGGCGCTGGAATATTATGAAAAAGGAGCTGCAAAAAATATTGAAAATTTTAATCTTGTTAAAAATACCTTGTTGCTTCAATTGGACTTTGAAGCATTTGAAAAAGCCAATGATTTGAGCAATCGTGCATTGGATTTGTTCCCGGCACAACCCATTTTATACTTGGTCAACGGAGTGGCAAACAACAAGCTGAACAATTATGAAAAAGCCATTCAAAGTTTAGAAGCAGGTATAGATTTTGTGTTTGACAATCCAAAAATGGAAAAAGATTTCTATGAGCAGTTGAGCCTTGCATTTAAAGCCAAAGGAAACGCTAAAAAAGCAGATGAATTTGCAACACGCGCTTCTAAAATCAAATTATCCGAGTAAGCCTATGAAAAAATACGTTTTTTTACTGATTCCTATTTTCTTTTTGGCTTCTTGTGGAGGGGCAAAAAAAATAACATCTACGGCTGAAACAATGGCAACTGCAAAAGTTTTTAATGCGCATCAAAATTCACTGCCAGATTTTGAAACACTGGCAACACGACTACAGCTCACACATCGCACCGAAGCTAACGAACAGCGGATTACGGTGAGTATGCGGATGAAAAAAGACGAGATTATATGGATTCGCGCAGCCATTCTTGGATTTACCGTGGCGAAAGCTTATATCACTCCTGAAAAAGTAATTTATTACGAAACCATCGGGCAAACTTATTTTGAAGGAGATTATTCTTTGCTAAGCAGTTGGCTCGGCATTGAAGTCGATTTTGAAAAAACACAAAATATTTTGTTGGGACAGGCTCTTTTTGATTTAAATTCCTCTGAATATACTTATGAAATCACTCTAAATAAATATAAGATTCAACCTAAAAAGCAAGCGGCAAATTTCATACATTCGTTGTTTTTGTATCCCGGAAGTTTTCGTGTGGCTGCAACATCGGTGGAGCAACCGGAATTTGAACGAGTTTTCTTTATCTCTTACGGAGATTATCAGCAGGTGGAAAATCAATTTTTTCCTTCCAAGATTTCTGTAATGACTAATGAAAAAGGAGAACAAACTAATATTGTAGTGGAGTATAAAAACATAGATTTAAACGTTTCCGTCGGATTTCCTTTTGAAGTTCCTCCCGGATATGAACGCATAGAGTTATAGACAAATGAATTATCTGAAAATTATTTTTATCGTTTTTTTATCGCTGCTTGCAATGCCAAATTCATATGGGCAAAAAGACAAGCAGAAGGAGTTGGAAGAGCGTCGTAAAATAATATTGGAAGAAATTAAACAGATAAATTCGTTGTTGTTTAAAACGAGAGAGGAAGAAAAATCTGTTTTGTCTCAAGTTGAAGATTTAAACACGCGAATTCAAGCAATTGAAAATCTGATTCGGGTGACAAATCAACAAGCAAATTTGCTGACGCGAAACATCAACAGCAATATCAATCGTATTACACAGCTTCGAGAAGAATTAAAAGTAATGAAAAAGGATTATGCCGAAATGGTTCGCAAATCCTATAAAAGCAAAAATCAGCAAAATCGGGTGATGTTCTTACTGTCATCTGAAAGTTTTCTGCAAGCCTACAAACGCGTGCAATATATGAAGCAATATGCTGCGTTTCGAAAACGACAGGGAGAAGAAATTAATAGACGAACCCAGGAATTGCAGACATTGAATGAAAACCTGATTGCTCAAAAAAAGGACAAACAACGTTTGATAGATGAGAATAATGTGTCTAAAAATCAATTGGTTAAAGAGCGAAAGAAACAACAGGAACTCATTGCTACTTTAAAAAAGGACGAAGGCACGTATACGGCACAAATTCGTGCCAAACAAAAAGAAGCCGATAAAATTGAGAAAGAAATTGATGCGCTTATCAAAGCTGCTATCGCAGAAGCAAACCGAAAAGCCAAAGAAAGCAACAAAGCTACGACAGCCACTTCCGGAGGTTTTGCGCTTACTGCCGAAGATAAAGCTCTGGCCGCCAGTTTTAGCAGTAACAAAGGAAAACTGCCTTGGCCGGTGGAACGCGGAATGGTCGTCAAAAGTTTTGGAACACACCGACATCCTCAATTTCCAAATGTAACCACAAACAGCAGCGGCGTTGAAATTGCCACCAACGATCACGAACCGGTACGATCCGTTTTTGATGGAACCGTAATGTCTATTCAGAAAATCAGAGGCGCAAATATCACTGTTTTAATTCAGCACGGAGACTATATTACCGTGTACAGCAACCTGGAAAGTGTTTCGGTTAAAAAAGGAGATAAAGTCAAAACAAAGCAAACTATAGGAAATGTTGCTAAAAGTGCAACTGCCGGAAAAACTATCTTAAAATTCTATATTTATAGAAATAACTCGAAAATTAATCCGGCCGATTGGATTTATCGTATGTAGTTTCCTTAATTAGTATCCTAACTTATTTCGAACTCTGTTTAACACAGCTGTAGCTACCATACTTGCCTTTTTCGCCCCTTCCATTAGAATTTTTTCAACCTCGTCAGGATGGTTGATATAGTAATCGTATTGCGCTCTTTCTGATTTAAACTTTTCGACAATCAATTCAAAAAGCGCTTGTTTGGCATGGCCGTATCCGTAATTTCCGCCCAGATAATTCGCTCTCATATTTTCAATTTGACTTTCATCAGCAAGTAGGGAATAAAGCGTAAAGACATTACAAGTTTCGGGATTTTTCGGTGCTTCTAAGGGGGTGCTGTCGGTTTGAATGGCCATTACTTGTTTTCTCAGAGGTTTATCAGCTTGAAAAATATTGATATAATTATTCTTTGATTTACTCATTTTTTGACCGTCAGTTCCCGGGATAATCATCAAGTTTTCCTCGGTTTTTGCTTGGGGTAAAACAAAAGTTTCTCCCATTTGATGATTGAATCTGGAGGCAACATCGCGTGTAATTTCAAGATGTTGCAATTGGTCTTTTCCTACAGGCACAATTTCGGCGTCATAAATCAGAATATCGGCAGCCATCAGCATAGGATAGGTAAATAATCCGGCATTTACATCTTCCAAATAATCTTGTTTGTCTTTAAAAGAATGTGCTAAAGTCAACCGTTGAAAAGGGAAAAAACAACTCAAATACCATGAAAGTTCTGTCACCTGGGGCACATCGCTTTGGCGGTAAAAGGTGACGCGGTTGGTGTCCAATCCACACGCCAGCCACGTTGCGGCTACGCTTAAAGTATTTTGTCTCAATAACGCTGCATCTTTAATTTGAGTAGCAGAATGGAGATTGGCAATAAATAAAAACGAATCATTCTCAGACTTGTTTGCCATTTTAATTGCGGGGAGAATAGCTCCCAATAAATTCCCTAAATGTGGGGTTCCCGTACTTTGAACTCCGGTTAAAATTCGAGCCATGGATACAAATTTTGGGCAAAGGTAAAGTTTTTAATTATTCCGGTTAATCAAATTAGTATTTTTGAGTTTTCAAAGAAAAGAAATGCGTCGGATATTAGCTCCACTTTATCATATATGGTTTTATATCGTAGTTGCCATCGTAACGATATTGCTTTCCCCTTTTCTGATAGTCAGTATCCTCCATCAGTCGTGGTATCCTTATTTTTTTAAACTCGCAAAATTGTGGTCCGTGATAATTATTTATGGAATTGGCTGTTATCCTGTAATTCAACGAGATTTTAAAACAGAAAAAGGAAAGAGTTATTTGTTTGTGGCAAATCATACTTCCATGACTGATATTATGCTGCTATTTTATGTTATTCCCAATCCGTTTGTATTTATAGGAAAAAAAGAATTGTCAAAGCTTCCCATCTTTGGTTATATCTATCGGCGAACTTCTATTTTGGTGGATCGGAAAAACACCAAAAGCCGTATTGAAGCGTTTAAAAATGCACAAGCCAAATTGAATCAGGGATTGAGTATTTGTATTTTCCCTGAAGGAGGTGTTCCAAACAGTGAAATAATTTTAGATGATTTTAAAGAGGGCGCATTTCAATTAGCAATCACCCATCAAATTCCTATTGTACCGCTGACTTTGCACGATAATAAAAAGCGTTTCCCTTATGATTTATTTCGCGGGATGCCCGGAAAAATGCGTGTGAAAGTACATTCGTTAATTCCGGTAAAAGATTTAAAAATTAATGACAGAAAAGAATTGAAAAAACTGACGCGAGATATAATTTTAAATGAACTGTTGCATCCAACCGTCAAATAAAAAAACCGTCCTAAAAACTAATTTGAGACGGTTTTACCTTAATCAGTCTTACTAAATAAATTTTCAAAAACAAATATTCTAAAACCTAAAACTTAATCCACTATAAATACCCATATAATAGGGTTTAAAGTCAACAGAAGAATCTGAATAAGGATTTAATTGATATTTAAACATGGGTTCCAAACTAAATTTAAATCGCGAACTCAATTGATAATTAATTCCTAAACCAATATTTGTACTAAAACTTAATGATGATAAATTATTTGCAGCGCCTAAGGAAGTATTATACTCCGGAGATTGAATGGAAATTTCGTTTGTTCCTAAAAGCAAGGTGCTCATGCCGCCGATTAACTGCACGCCGAATCGGTCATTTAAAATTGCATAACTAACTTCTAAAGGAACCTCAACATAATTGATGGATTGTACCAATCGTGCATCGCTCGTTCCGGATTTAAGAGTTAATTCTTCTGAATGATTTCCAAATTTTGGAACCGCTGTGATTATCATTGCATTGCTGTGATAATTTACTCCTTTCAATCCACGCGATGCAGGACCTGTGGCCGGAATGATATCTCCGGTTGCATACTGTAAATCCACAGCGTTGATTCCCGTTCGTATGTTTAATCGATTGCTGACAGCATAGCTCACTTGAACACCGTAACTCATATTGATATCGCCGTAAACCGGATTTTGAGCAAAACTCGGATCGATAGATGAACCTCCGTTTACGCTATTGTAATAAACAGGAGCGACATTAGGAGTTATTTGCCAACGTCTGGAATTCTTTTCTTTTTCATCAACCGCATCTTCAGTATTTTCAACTTCTGCAATTGCATCAAAAATAGAAGGTTTGTCTGCTTGATTTTCTAAGGTTGTTTCTTCAGTATTTTCTTCTTGGTTTAAGATATCGGTTTTTGCTATAAGCGCTTTCGCTTCAGGGAATTTTTCGTTTGAAGTATCATTTTTGTCCGTAGGATTCACGATTTTTTCCGATGGCGCATCTTGGACTGTAGAAGATTCATTTTTATTTTCTAAGACAAATCTTTTATCAGGAGACGTTTTGTTTTGTGGCTGTACAGCCATTGAATTTGTGTGTTCAAGAATTTTATTTTCTGATTTTTCCGATTTTTCAAAAGCATTGCTATCTATGGTGACAACTTCTGGTTCACCGGCATTTCTTTGAGAATCATATGATTCAATGTCCGGGCTTTTTTCGTTTTCAATTTCAGGCAACAGGGTTGGTGCCGATGTGATAGGAGATTCGACCTGTTCGGAATCGGTATTCCAAACCACATATCCGACAGAGAAAAACAAGACCAAAAATGCCGCAACGCTTCCTATTCGAATCCATAGTGGAATTACTTTGCGTTTTTTCTTTTTATCGAGTTCATGGCGCACATTTTCCCAAACACGAGGCGAAGGAGAAAGTTTCATCTTGTTGAAACCTTCTTGAAACAATTTCTCTATGTCTTTGTCTTTTTTCATTTGTGTTCTCCTTGATTTGAAAACGCATTGATTTTTATTCGTAAAATCCCTTTTGCACGTGCCAAATTTGATTTTGAAGTCCCTTCGCTTATCTTCAGTTGTTCTGCAATTTCTTTGTGTGAATATCCGTCTAAAACATACATACTGAACACCAATCTGTACTGAGTAGGAAGTTCTTGTACAATTTTCAGCAGAAATTCAAGAGGAATTTCCTCAGCCTCTATTGTATCTTCATCATCATCATATAATTGTACGTCTTCCTGCATCCGTACGGTTTTGTCTCTTCTGTATTTTTGAAGAACGGTATTTACGGTAATTCGCTTCATCCAGCCTTCAAACGAACCTTTTCCTGAATATTGATTTATCTTTTGAAAAATCGTGATAAATGCATCTTGAAGGCAGTCTTCGGCTTCTTCTATACTGGGAGCATATTTTATACAGATGGCAAAAAGTATCCGATTATACTTGGTGTACAACTCTTTTTGTGCCTGTGCATCTTGCTTTTTGCATCGTATGATTAGCTCTTCTAATGTCAAACGTCTTGGCGTGAAATTGAATTTGCAAATTGCCTCGTATCAGAAAACCTTTACAATAACAACCTTGACACTTGTTACTTAGATGTCAAGGTTGTTAGAAAGTTGCGTTATTTTAAAAAAAAATTAAGAATGCGCTATTTCAATAGCTTCTTTGATTTTTTCTTCGAGTTCTTCCATGAGTTCAGGATTGTCTGACAACATGGTTTTAACGGCATCGCGTCCTTGTCCCAATCGCGATTCGCCATAACTAAACCAAGAACCTGCTTTGCGAATAATTTCGTAATCCACGCCTAAATCTATAATCTCACCCACTTTTGAAATTCCTTCGCCGTACATAATGTCGAATTCGGCTTGTTTAAACGGAGGTGCGACTTTGTTTTTTACAACTTTAACGCGAACCTTATTCCCCGTTGCTACGCTGTCACTGTCTTTTATTTGTGTAGAACGACGAATGTCCAAACGAACGGAAGCATAAAATTTCAATGCATTTCCACCGGTTGTGGTTTCCGGATTTCCAAAAACAACTCCGATTTTTTCACGAAGCTGATTAATGAAAATAACGGTACTTTTGGTTTTGCTGATGGAAGCTGTTAGTTTCCGCAACGCCTGACTCATCAAACGTGCATGAAGTCCCATTTTGCTGTCTCCCATTTCGCCTTCAATTTCGCTTTTCGGGGTCAATGCAGCTACAGAGTCAATGATTACAATATCCACCGCACCACTTCGTATTAAATTGTCGGCAATTTCCAATGCTTGTTCTCCGTTGTCAGGTTGAGAAATAATTAAATTTTCTATATCTACGCCTAACTTTTCCGCATAAACACGGTCAAACGCATGTTCTGCATCAATAAACGCTGCAATTCCGCCTTTTTTCTGAGCCTCAGCCATCGCGTGAAGTGTCAATGTCGTTTTTCCCGATGATTCCGGACCGTAAATTTCTATGATTCTTCCACGCGGATATCCGCCTACGCCCAAAGCAATGTCAAGTCCCAATGAGCCTGACGGAATAACATCTACATCTTCAACTGCGGCATCGCCCATTTTCATCACAGTTCCTTTGCCGTATGTCTTGTCCAATTTATCTAAAGTAAGCTTAAGGGCTTTTAGTTTTGCTTCTTTTTCGTTACTCATTTTGAATGTTTTTAAAAGGTATATATAAGATGCTAAGGTACTGTTTCTTTGGTTGTGGCGCAAAAGTAAAATGAAGTAAGAATGGTTTTTTGTCAACAAATGCGACTTTTTTGAAAATGGATGTACTTAAACTGACTCGTGGAAAAACATTTAAAAATCTTGTAACTTTAATAGCTTCTATGTAAGTGGATTATTAGTCATGCTTTCGCTTTCCGGATTTTATGCTCGAAACTTAGAAATAGTTAAAACTTCTGAAAACATTACTGAATGGCAGTCCAAATAAATTTTAGAAAGTTTTTAAATTTATACGTACGCATATATGTATTTTTGTGGCTCATAAAATTCTTTTAATCTTAAAAAAAGGTATAGCATGCAACTGTACAATACACTAAGTGCAAAAGAGAGAGAAAAATTATTGGAAGAAGCCGGAGAAGACCGTCTCACTCTCTCGTTTTATAAATATGCCAAAATCGGCAATCCGCAACTTTTCAGAAATCATCTTTTTGTCAAATGGAACGAATTGGATGTCCTCGG
Organism: Bacteroidota bacterium; assembly: GCA_012522045.1. Classification (GTDB taxonomy): domain Bacteria; phylum Bacteroidota; class Bacteroidia; order Flavobacteriales; family Flavobacteriaceae; genus JAAYLC01. Next base: position 1,267 of record JAAYLC010000229.1, on the reverse strand, counting down.
TCGCATTTATGTCGCACACGAAGGAATAAACGCTCAATTATCGGTTCCGGCATCAAAGTTTAATGAATTTAAAGAATTTCTTGACGGAATTTATTTTCTGAAAGATGTTCGGTTAAATATTGCCATTGAACACGATTTAAAATCATTTTTGAAACTAAAAGTAAAGGTTAGAGAAAAAATCGTTGCCGACGGATTGAACGATGCCACTTTTGATGTGACAAACAAAGGCATTTATGTGGATGCCAAGAAATTTAATGAACTTTTGGACGATCCGGATACCATTGTTGTGGACATGCGCAATCATTATGAAAGTGAAATTGGACATTTTCAAAATGCCATTACACCGGATGTTGACACTTTTAGAGATTCTTTAGATATTATCGAAGCCGATTTAAGAGCGTATAAAGAAGATAAAAAACTGGTGATGTACTGTACCGGCGGAATTCGCTGTGAAAAAGCAAGTGCCTATTATAAACACAAAGGGTTTAAAAATGTTTACCAATTGGAAGGAGGCATCATTGAATATGCGCGCCAAGTAAAAAATCAAGGATTGGAAAATAAATTCCGAGGGAAAAATTTCGTGTTTGACAATCGTATGGGAGAACGTATTTCAGATGAAATTATTTCCAACTGCCATCAATGTGGGGAGCCCTGTGATACTCACGTGAATTGCGCAAATGAAGCTTGTCATTTACTGTTTATTCAGTGTGAATCGTGCGCTTCTAAAATGGAAAATTGTTGTTCAGAAGCCTGTGTGGAAATTGTCAATCTTCCGGAAGATGTTCAGAAAGAACTTCGAAAAGGCATCCCAAACAGCAATAAAATTTTCAGAAAGGGACGTTCAAACTTGCTGAAAGTAAGAAGTTAACAAGCATCTTAAACATTAAAAAATTGTATTCAAAGCGCGAAGGTTTTTTTCTGTTCATTTGCCAAAAATCGGAAATGTAACGGAAGCTATTTTTATTGATACCTTTACCTTTGATTTTTTTGTTGAATTTTCGTCTTTACTTTTTATGAAAGTAAAGCTTTAAATATATAGAATGTATGGGCTGTAATAGCTGTTCAAGTGGAAAAGGAGGGTTGCCTCCGGGATGTAAAAACAATGGCGTGTGTGGAACAGACGGCTGTAATAAACTGACTGTTTTTGATTGGCTTTCAAATATGTCAATGCCTTCTGATGCAGATGTTTTCAATGCGGCAGAGGTCAGATATAAAAATGGAAGAAAAGAATATTATCAAAACTCGGAAAATTTAAGTCTTCAAATTG
>JAAYLC010000108.1 GCA_012522045.1 Bacteroidota bacterium | reverse complement strand
TTAATGCGAATAAATCAATCCGTTGCTTTCGTTGTATAGGTTTAAGATATAGGTCTGCGACGCTATATTGCCCATATCAAAAGCATAAACGCTGTAAATATCCCTATTCAACTTTTCTGTTTTGATAATTTTACCGGTCAGATTCACTAATTCAAAAGTAAGCGTATCCATCTCTTTACTATTAGACTTTACAAAAACAACATTAGCACTTGGATTGGGATAAATCACAAAGCTCGATTCAAAAACACTGATATCGTCAATGCCCAACGGACCGTTATTTATTTGCCAAGAAACGACATCAAAATGTACCGTTTGGTGATTCTCTGTTCTAACCATTGTCGTATTATCGGTTACGGTAAAATTCAAGGTATTGGCTCCCGGATTCAAATCATCAACTTCTATAGTAACTATTTGGTTTTCATCATCGATTACCACATTATTTAAACGCCATTCAAAATCTAATGTATTGGGGACAGGCAAGATTAAAGCAACCTCAAAATCTACTGATCCGGTTTCGAGAACTATAGTGGTTTCTGTTGGCGAATAGCTGTCAACCGGGCCTTGTAAAGCGTGAACTCTTTCTATAGTAGTTTCAGAACAAACTGCACAAAACGGCTGCCCGAGGTATCTCATAATACAATTTTGGTGTGGTCGGTACCAGCTGGTATTTTCAGAAAAAGGATAAATTCCAACGCCATTGGTTCCCAGCCAATTTCTCCAGCGATTGGTTGATGTGTTATTGTCTTGAGTTTTGTTAGGCGATTCTCCTGTGGGAGCAAACCAATATTCATCTGCCAATCCCGAAAAGGAGTGTCCAAGTTCATGAACTAAAATTTCGTTAGCAGAAGCATGTGCCGAAAAATAAGCATATTGTCCTGCACATCCCCCGTATTCAGGGCTATTTACCACGACAAAAGCGGAGTCGTAAAACGGTACATTGGCTGCCAAAATTGCTGTAGTAATATTGGTATTTGGTGTATAAATACAACGATGAATGTTTTGAAAATCAAAAGTGGTTCCCATATAATTATTGGGGTCACTAACCGGAAAAACAGGTTCTTGTACGTCTGTAGCCGTTCCCGGATGCTTTACGCCGCTTTCCGGAGAAATTACTTTGATGGCATACACATTAAAATAATTTTCATAGTTAGAAAAAGGTTGAATGGTAAAGAGGTAATTGATTAAATTGGCTGCATCGGTTTCAAATTTATTTTGATCAGCCGCAGCATAACCATCCCCCATAATTACCATATTAATTCGTTTGTCTGACGGACCGTTATCGCGAAGCATATAGGTGTCAAAAACCTGAGAAGTACACAAAATACTTTGAAAGAATAATAATAGAAGTACTGTTTTTTTCATTTGTTTATAAGTTTTGGGTAAACAGCGACAGGTTACCGTTTTGTTGGATTTTTTGAATATGGATGGATTTTATTGCCGGATTTTGGTTGTATCTTACATGAAAATACCCTTTTTCAAGGGTTACCTGCTGGGTTTGAATGCCTTCCTCATCATATTGCTCTAAGGCAAAATTTAAAGGGTTTTCAATAATTCTTTCTTCTAATACAGTTCCGTTTTCTGTCAAAAACAAAATCATCAAATTGCCTTCTGCTTTATGTTTATTATTAATGGAATTTTCTTTTATTGACCCAGAAACCACTTGGGTTTGAGTGAGTGTTATACTTTCGACATTGTTTTCTTTTTTAGTCATTTCAAAATAAAGAAAAACAATGTTTTTTTCTTCCGATTCTTTTACAATACTACTGCTGGCTTCTTCTTCTTTTTGAAAAGTATCGGGTTTTGTTCCGCAGGAGAAGAAAAAGGAAATAAATGTTAGGGCACTAAAAAATCGTGTTAAAGACATGGGGCATTTTTCTACAAAAATAAACTTTTTTTGCAGATAGAATAATTGTTTTAATAATCCCTCTTAATTTTAGGATACAGTATAACCCGCAAAGTAGAGTCATTGTAAAAATAACTCATCATCCAGTTAAGAAAGATAATGAGCCTGTTTTTAATACTCAGAATAAGCCGAAAGAAAATCAAAATAACGTTTCCCTTCAACATCCCAAACATAGACACCTTCACCGCGATTCAATACAACCGGCAAAGGTTCGTAATTGTGTGCTCCGTATTTTTTCTCTCTAGCAATGGCTTCTTCCGAAGAAATTTTTTCAATTTGTGACATAGATTTCTATAAAATTATATTTCTGAATTTTGTTTTTTCTGAAAAGTTTTCCGCCCGCAAATTACTAAATATCGTTGTCTTTTTATCTTAATCCGCTATTAAACCTAACAAATATTCTATTTTTGCGACTATGAAAAAGAAGAAACAAAGAATCGTTTTTGAAGATCTCCAAGTTACCGATGCCGCCGCTAAGGGAAAAGCTGTGGCAAAATCTCCGGATGGCCGCGTGGTGTTTATAGAAAATGCCGTTCCCGGCGATGTGGCAACCGTTCAAATTTTCAAAAAGAAAAAAGGATTTTATGAAGGTCGAGCTATATCTTTTTCTAATCTTTCCAGCAAACGCGTAACGCCTGTTTGTCCTTATTTCGGAGTTTGCGGCGGATGCAAATGGCAAGATATGGGATATGAATTCCAATTGGAATACAAACAACGCGAAGTTGAACAGAATCTAAAACGTATCGGAAAAATCGAACTTCCCGAAACGCTGCCGATTGTCGGTTCGGAGAAAATCTATTTTTATCGGAATAAAATGGAATTTTCATTTAGCGACAACAAATGGCTCACGCTGGAACAAATTAACAGCAAGGAAACGATTCACAATAAAAATGCATTGGGTTTCCACATTCCGAAAATGTGGGATAAAATCATCGATATCAAAGAATGTTATTTGCAAGAAGACCCGAGCAATGCCATTCGGAATTTTGTAAAAGAAACCGCCGAAAAACTTAAGCTTCCGTTTTTTAATCTTCGTGAACAATCGGGATTGCTGCGTACGATGATGATTCGCATTACTTCTACTAAAGAAATCATGGTGCTCATTCAGTTTTTTTACGATGACAAAAATGCTCGTGAAAGCCTGATGGATGCGATTCAGCAAAAATTCCCTGAAATTACTTCGTTGCTTTATACAATTAATCCGAAACAAAACGATACGCTTTACGATTTAGACATACATACTTACGCCGGAAAAGATTTTATCACGGAGGAAATGGAAGGATTGCAATTTATGATTAATGCAAAATCTTTTTATCAAACCAACAGCAATCAAGCGTATGAACTTTACAAAATCACACGGGATTTTGCCGGACTTACAGGAAACGAAACAGTTTTTGACCTTTATACAGGTACGGGAACCATTGCGCAATTTATAGCCAAAAAAGCAAGAAAAGTAATTGGAATAGAATCTGTTCCTGAGGCTATCGAAGCTGCAAAAGCGAATGCCGAACTCAATAAAATTGATAATGTGGAATTTTATGTGGGCGATATGAGAAAGGTTTTTAATGACGATTTTATCGCAACCCACGGGATTCCGGATGTAATTATTACGGATCCGCCGCGCGATGGCATGCATCCGGATGTGGTTCAACAATTATTGAATATTGAGGCTCCAAAAATCGTGTATGTAAGTTGCAACAGCGCAACACAAGCACGAGACCTCGCCATTCTTGACGAAAAATATAAAGTAGAAAAAGTCCAACCTGTTGATATGTTTCCGCAAACACATCACGTAGAAAATATTGTACTTTTGAAAAAACGCGATTTGCTCTAAATGAAAAATCTTTTCAATTTTTTTGCGCTTATATTGTTTACAGCTTTTTTTATCGCCGGTTGTACACGAGATGATTTATGTCCTGAAAATACCGGAGTTACGCCAAATATTTCAATTCTTTTTCACAATTCCCAAGAACCCGATTTGCGAAAAAGTGTTGAAAACTTGAAAATACTTGTCGATGATGAAAGTCAAACGGTAGCATTCTCACCCGCTACCACAGATTCGATTAGTTTGCCTTTGAATGTTAATTCCGATCAAACCGATTTCATATTCGAAAAAATAGTAACAAGTGAAACAGATACCTTAATATATCAAAACCATTTGTCGTTTTCATATAACCGAAAAGATATTTATGTAAACCGAGCCTGCGGTTTTCGTTCTGAGTTTTATGATTTAAATGTTTCCAATCGCGCAGGAAATCTTTCTTGGATTGATGCCATTACTGTAAAAAAAGATTCCATAACCAATGAAAATGAAGCACACCTTATTATTTATCATTAGTTTTTTTGTTTGTGCTTCTTTATTCGCACAAAACAATCCGACGCTAAACGATACAGTTCCCACGACTGACGTTTACGGACTTCGGGTTGGAACTGATTTGGTAAAAATCGGGCGTAGTCTTTTTGAAGAAAATTACACGGGTTTTGAAATTCAAGGCGATCTCCGTATTTCTAAAAAATTCTATCTTGCTGCAGAATTGGGAAATGAAAGCAATGTTTGGGAAGAAGCTTATGTTTCGGCAAAAGCTTCGGGAAATTACGGCAAATTTGGTTTTGATTTTAATGCTTATGAAAATTGGAAAGGAATGGATAACGCCATCAGCATTGGATTTCGTTATGGATTTTCAACTTTCAAACAGGAAATGTTGCATTATCGAGTGTATACGACCAATCCGATTTTTCCCTCAGAACCCGTTTACAATTCCGCTGAATTTACTGGACTAAATGCACATTGGACCGAATTAATCGTAAGTGTAAAGGCAGAAGTACTCAAAAACATTTACTTGTCCTTAAACGTTCAATTAAAGCTGAGTATTTCAGAAAAAGCACCTGATAATTTTGCCAATTTATACGTTCCGGGATTTAACAGAACTTACGATTTTAGCAACTTTGGAGTTGGTTATGGATATAGCATTTCCTATCGGATTCCGCTGTTAAAAAAGAAACGGACGGCAGCAATTTCAGGTGAAGAGGATTAGTTTTTATTAGCTTTTTTACTTCCTTCATACATTTCATAGCGCACCAATCGCGCTTCCAATTTTCCGTTGAATAATTTAATCCGTTTTGAAGGTCTTAACCCTACAAATTTCAATGCTTCCAAATTTGAAGTAATCATCCATGCTTGGGTTCCGGGATAATTTCTTTTTAAAGTATTTCCGATATTTTTGTACAATTCCGTGATATCACGAACCGACAAACGTTCGTCATACGGCGGATTAAAAACCAGATACATCGGTCTTTCCGTTTCTTTTTTACTTTCTAAAAAATCTTTTCGATGAACCTCTATAAAATCCTGAAGATTGGCACCTTTTACATTTTCTTTCGCTTTTCGGACGGCATTTAAATCCTTATCATATCCGTATATCTTAAACGGAAAATCTCTTGCTCTTTTTAAAGCTGCTGCTTCTATTGTTTCATATAAATCCAGGTCAAAATCCGGCCACAATTCAAAACCAAATTCATCGCGGTTGATATTTGGCGGAATATTGCACGCTATCATCGCAGCTTCCGTTAAAAAAGTTCCACTGCCGCACATCGGGTCTAAGAAATCACATTGCCCGTTCCATCCCGAAAGCATAATAATTCCGGCAGCCAAGACTTCATTGATAGGCGCAAGCGTATTTTCAACTTTATAGCCGCGTTTGTGCAACGATTCTCCCGAACTGTCTAAAGAAACTGTACAAATATTTCGGTCGATATGAACGTTGATACGCAAGCTCGGATGATCCACATCCACATTGGGACGTTTCCCTTCTCGGTCTCGAAAACGATCAACAATGGCGTCTTTTGTTTTTAATGCAATGTATTGTGAATGCGTAAAAACTTCAGAAAACACAGTGGCATGAACAGCTAAAGTTCCATTTACAGACATGTGCTTTTCCCAAGGCATCTCGTATATTTTTCGGTATAAGTCATCTTCATTAAAGACATTGAAACTCGCAATCGGCACGAGTATTTTTATCGCCGTACGACAACAAAGATTTGCTTTATACATAAATCCTTTATCGCCCTCGAAGGTTACGCTTCTGTTTCCTAATTCCACTGCAGAAGCGCCTAACTGTCTGAGTTCTTGCGCTAAAAGTTCTTCCAAACCATACAAGGTTTTAGCGACCATCCTAAAATTCGTTGTCATCGTCTTAAAATTCTATTTTGAAACAAAAATACAGTAATTTTGCGCCATCATTAAAAGCTTATGCCGAAAGAAAAAAACACGTGGTTTACTTCGTGGTTTAACACGCCCTATTATCACATTCTCTATAAAGAGCGCAATCATAGAGAAGCCGCTCTTTTTATGAATAACCTCACCGATTATTTGGAATTAGCTCCGGGTTCTGAAATTTTAGATTTGGCTTGCGGAAAAGGAAGACATTCCAAATTTCTTTACCGAAAAGGATTTGATGTAACCGGCGTGGATATTTCCAAACAAAGCATCGCGCATGCAAAAGCCTACGAACGTGAGCGTTTGCACTTTGAAGTTCACGACATGCGATTGCCCTATCCCAAAAAATTTGATGCGGTATTTAATTTGTTTACCAGTTTTGGATATTTCCCCGACGAACGAGACAATTATCGCACGATTCAAACAATAAAATCGGCATTAAAACCTGAAGGCGTCGGAGTCATCGATTTTATGAATTCAGAATTGGCACTTAAAAACTTGGTCAAAAAGGAAACCAAGTTGATTAGTGGGATTACTTTTAATATCCGACGTTATTTGGAAGATGATTTTATAGTCAAAGAAATCACCTTTGAAGACAAAGGAAAAACCCACCGTTTTGTGGAACGCGTGCGCACCTTAATTTTAGAAGATTTTTTGGCATATTTTGAAGAAGTTGGAATAACTTTAACTCGGATTTTTGGAGATTATCATCTGAACGATTATGATTCTGAACAATCGGAAAGACTAATACTCCTAATTAAGAAATGAGCTACATCTTATTGTTTATCAGCGTTCTGTCCGGATTTCTTTTGGCTTATTTGCTAAGAAAAAAGGAACTCAAACACATTGAAGTTTTTATGGCTTTCAGTGGTGGATTCCTATTGGCCATCACGGTTTTTGAACTTCTTCCTCCGGTTTTTCTCGAACTGAATAAAAGCGCAGGAATCTATATTATGATAGGAATTCTATTGCAAATTTTCTTAGAATTCTTATCGAAAGGTGCGGAACACGGACACATTCATATTCACAAGAACCGAAAATATTTCCCGTGGATGCTCTTTCTCAGTTTGTGCATTCATGCTTTTATCGAGGGGATGCCTATTTCCGACAAAAACAACCTGCTTTGGGC
>JAAYLC010000147.1 GCA_012522045.1 Bacteroidota bacterium | reverse complement strand
TACTTCATAATAAAAAAGTGATTTACAAAGCATGAAATTACAAAAAAACAGTCGAAACCACAAGAGAAATCAAAGAAAATAATAAAGTTAAATGAAGAGGGTTTTTAGACAGTTTGACGTTTTGCGTGTATGTGCAGTAGCGGATTAGAAGCACTTTCCTGTCCGTTTAGCACAAAGTTTCTTAGAAATATAGACCTTCGATTTACCACTTCACCCGCTATTGCCACATACACGCTGTTGGGTGCTGGGCTTTATTGTTCAAGTCGGTGAATTTCAGTTCTGATTTCTTCAATAACTTCAGGATTCATTATCACCTTTTTCCCGTTTGCTTTGGATGAGAAAATGTAAAATACCTTTCCACCGAATTCATTCTCAAATTTTTCGTGTGTCTTTTGTTGTAAACCTTTTTCTTTGAAAATTTGAGATAATTGGATTCCTTGATTAACAGGCTTTATCTGCAATCCAATAAATCTTTCTTTAATTTTGATGAAGAAGTCAACATTAAAAAGTCTGTCCCACTTGTCTGGTGCTGGCTCTATTTTGTAACCAAGTTCTTGCTCAAGTTGACCATAAATTGTTTTTATTTCAGTCCAATAACCATCAAAGGTTCTGTCTATAACAAGTTGAAGCATATAGTCAATACAGTCTTGTTCGGTGATTTCTTCAACCTCTGCTGAAATGACTTCTGTTATTTTAATGTAAAGTTTTTTACCAAGTTCAATAATGTGCTCTTTGGAACGCACATTTGTGAAATAGTATTCCCTCCACTCTTCCAGAGTTTTTGGTTGACATTGTCTAATGCTTTCTGATGTTGGACCAACATTTCTTTTGAAGTTCAGTTGGAAGCGATTCATCGCACTATTTAAAATCCATTCTTTTGCCATATTATCTATTTAGCCAATTTCTCCGCAATGCATTTGCTCTATCCCTGATTGATTCTGCTCTATTTTCCAAACTTTCACAAACTTGGTTTAGCTCTTGTTCATTTTGAATTATCCAATATCCACTATCCCACATAAGACTTCCAATACAACAACCGTGATTCAATATCATATCTCGAATTAGGTCTCTTACGTATTCGTTGGTAACTCCTCCGCTTTCAAGATTCAGAGAAACTCTTATTTCCGTGGATGATTTCCTATTCTGATAACCTAAAGCGTTCGCATTTAAGTAATTAAAAATCGCTATTTGTTCACTATTCATTGTTTGCAATATTTAAAAATTTGTTTTTGTACTTAAAATCTGCTTCCTTGTCAGGTTCGGCTAATCCTTCCTTAATTAAGTGAGCATTCAAAAAGGTTTTATTTTTTAAATACAAGTAGCACATTAAATTATTCTGGTCATCGTATTTTTGATTATCAAATTTCATAAATACTTTTTGTCCTTTTGTCTTGTCGTATAAAAACTGCTTGGCAGAACCATTGGCACTTTTCTTTTCTTTAACGCCAATTAATCTGACAATAAGGTCATTATTAAGTTTTACCAACTCTGGACTAATAACTTCTTTTACCGTATAGTAATCTTCTCGCTGCCCACTATTTTTATCGATTTTTGAACCAAATTGAAGTTTCTTTGGGTCAACCTTCTTATCAAGGTTTTGGAAATCAACAAAGCGATAAGGTAAGTTCTCAAACTCATCTTCTATGTTGATGTTGATTTCGTCCTTTAGAAACTCATAAGTTGTTCCTGTAATATCAGATTGCCTAATATTTAATTTGTCCTTTGCAATTTCAATGAATTCAGGATTTATTTCATATCCAATTGAATTCCTTTCTAAATTTCTTGCAGCCAAAGAGGTTGTTCCACTACCCATAAATGGGTCTAAAACGGTTTCGCCTTTAAAAGCAAACATTTTTATTAGTCTCTTAGGTAACTCTTCTGGAAACATTGCGATATGTCCATCTTGTCTTGCTCCACCAAAATTCCAATGACCTGCGAAATATTCTTTCCATTCTTCGGTAGTCATTTTAGATTGTTCTTTTATTTCTTTGCTTACCTTTGATTTGGAAGTGCCTAATTTTTTAAAAATTAAAATAAATTCATAGTCAATAGAGAGAATTCCATTTCTTGGTGTCGGAAAACTTCCCATTAATGATGCTCCACCTGTTGTATTTGTTGTGGTTTGCTTTTGCCAAATAATAGCCCCCATATAATCAAACCCAATGCTTTCACAGAATTTGATTATTTCAGTTCGGATTGGAATAACTTTATAACGTCCATAATAAACAGCTCTTGCAAATTGGTCGCCTATATTTACACATAGTCTGCAACCGTTGTCAAGAACCCGATAACATTCCTTCCAAACAAGATTGAGGTTGTTAATATAGGTTTCATAATCTTCGTGATAGCCTATTTGATTTTCTGTTCCATAGTCCTTTAGCTGCCAATAAGGTGGCGAGGTTATAACTAAATGAACCGACTTGTCAGGCACAAGATTCATCTGTCGGCTGTCTCCGTTTATTATTTTATGTGTCGTCCTCACTTTATATCTCTTTTAATTTGTTATCATCTGCAAAGGTAGTCATAATATAAAGTTTTTTGCTCGATTTCTCGGGTTTATCGGTTTCTTAGCCTTGCACCCAACAGGATTATAAACGAACCTCAACAGTAAGTTATGGCGTATATATTCCACTTGTGCGCCATTCTATTTAATTCATTTTCCCCAAATGTAGTCCTTTAACATTAACAAAGCAAGAATATTTTAAGACTTTTTAACAAAGGAAAAAGAATAGAAAAACTTTCAACTCTCAATTTTCAACTTTCAACTAAAAAAACGCCTCACAACAATGATAAATGGTTAATGGTTAATGGTTAATGGTTAATGAAGATACGCTTTAAGAAAAAAAACGCTTCACGCATTTCGCTTCACGCCCAAAAACTTTCAATTCTCAACTAAAAAACGTTTCACGCTTCACGCTTCACGCCTCACGAAACAAACTCTCAACTTTCAACTCTCAACTTTCAACTCTCAACTTTCAACTCTCAATTTTCAATTAAAAACATATACCCCGAATTCTTGAAGTGAATATGGAAGCTGTCTTGAGATATGTATCGTTACAAGCGTCTTAGTTTTGTCCATCCTAGGGACTGCCTAAAATGTAATAGAAGATGTCAAAAACTTTGTTCGTACTTCTAATTTGGAAGGTGGAAGAATAAATAAAAAAAGACATAAAGAAGTAGCTTCCGGAAATCACTACATAAAACCTTCATCACTTTTAAAATCTAAAAAATGACGAACTGAAGCTCTGAATAAGGCGAATTGCAATCAAATTCTTAGATGAAATCCGGCATTTATTCCTACTTTTGCGTGTTGGCGGAAAATCTTTTTAAGTTTTTTCCGCTACAAACCTAAAAACCATACGTCCACGATTATCAGAGAAAAAAACCTATGAAAAAAATATTTCTTCTTTTAAGCTTCACTTTGATGACAAGCATGGTGTTTGCACAAAGTGAAAACTATAAAAGTGCCATAGCTGATTTTCAGATGCACTACAATGCTGAAAAATTTGATGAAATATTTAATGATTTTTCACCGGAAATGCAACAGGCCTTACCTCTTGAGAAAGCTTTTGAATTCTTTAAAGGACTTAAAAACCGGGCAGGAAAAATTGAAAGTTATCAATTTATAGACAATCAGCAGGAAACCTATGCCACTTTTAAAACAACATTCGAGAAAATGGTTTTGGCCGTAAACTTTTCGCTTGACAACGAAAATCGCATCAGCGGATTGTTTATTAAGCCTTATGAAGAACCGAAAGCGGCTTCGCGGAATACGATAAACGCATTGCAGGAATATCCCGAAGAAATTTCAGAGCTCATCTATGCGAAAACTAAAGACTTGCCCAACAACACCCAACTTTCAATTGCCATCATCAAAAACGGGAAAACAACCCATTACGGAGTTTTAAAAGTAAATGATACCCTCAAAAGCATAACCAATCATACCAAAGTATTTGAAATTGGTTCCATCACAAAAGTTTTTACCGCAACAGTTCTGGCTTCCTTGGTAATAGACAAAAAAATCAATTTAACCGATACTATCAACGCATACTACCCATTTCCTTTTAAAGACAGCATCACGCTTCGTTTTAAAGAGTTGGCAAATCATACTTCGGGATTGCCTCGTTTGCCTGAAAATTTAGAGATGTCAAACGCTGTAAATCCCTATCAAAACTACGGAAAAACGCAGCTTGAAGCCTACCTGAAGAATTCACTGAAAATTTCCCGTACCAATCGTTATGTGTATTCAAATTTGGGCGCCGGATTGTTGGGGCACACCCTCGGGTTAACGCAACATATCGGTTTTCGTGAGCTTTTGCAGAAGCATGTATTGGATAAATACACGATGAAAAACACTTTTGTAAATTATCAAAACTTAGACGATAAGCTTGTACAAGGGCAAAATCCAAACGGAGAACCTACGGTAAATTGGGATTGGGACGTATTGTTTGGCGCAGGAGGAATTTTATCCACAACAGCAGATTTGGCAAAGTTTGCCGAAGCCCATTTCAATCCGAAGGACAAAACCCTTGCTTTGACGCGAACCCCCACTTTTGACATTAACAAAAATATGAAAATGGGCTTGGGCTGGCATCTAGTAAATTATGCGAACGGGAACGATTGGATTTGGCACAACGGAGGGACGGGCGGATACGCATCCTCGATCACTGTAAATCCGACCGACAAAAACGCTGTGATTATTCTTTCAAACCTATCAGCATTTCACCCAAAAATGGGTGCTGTTGACGGCCTGTGTATCGAATTGATGCAAGCAATTGAAAAGCCATAACATCCGGGTCGGAAAACAAAGCACACTGCACAACAGTAGAGACTTTTTAAAATACCGACACGCGATGAATTTGTGGGACTTTTTAAAAAGTATTTTTCGAAGAAAAAGGGGAAGCATCCGGAGACTTTTGCATGGGCAAGCCTTCGGACACAAATCGCAAATTTATTTGGAGTATTTTTGTTTTTATAACAAACAAACATGATTTTTAGGTCATTGCCACTCTTAAATTTTTTCTTACTTTTGGCAAAACCTTAAAAACTGTGGAAAAGCCCTTAGTTTCAATCATCATCCCAACCTACAACCGGGCACATCTGATAGGCGAAACGCTGGATTCCATCATTGCGCAGACTTATACCAATTGGGAATGTATTGTGGTGGATGACGGGAGTACGGACAATACGGATGAGGTAATGGCTGAGTATGTTGCCAAAGACACACGATTTAAATATCACAAAAGGCCTGATTCCAAACCTAAAGGAGCGAATGCTTGTAGAAATATCGGTTTTGAAAAAGCCAAAGGAGAATACGTCAATTGGTTTGACAGTGACGATATTATGTATTCCTATTTTATCCAACAAAAAATAGAATTACTACAAGATTCTGGAGTTGATTTTGTTGTAAGTAAGTGTATGAATTTTAATGACAGTGGAGTCTATGAAATTGAAAAATATAAAAACAATTCGAAGTATGCTCTAACCGGTAAGAATTATATTATGAAGAATGTCTATTGGATAACTCAGGATTTCATGATAAAACGTGATAAGATAAAAGAATTTAAATTCAATGAGTATATTCAATCCGGTCAAGAAACTAATTTTTTTATAATTCTTTTGAATAGCATGCAACTTTCTGGTGTTGCAATCGATGAAGTATTATCACTTAGAAGGATTCACGATTCCTCTATACAGCAGAAATTAAAAAAATCAGAAAAGAAAGCTTATCATGGAAAATTACTGTCATTAATAGATGCATATATGCAAATACATAAAAATCTTGACAAAGAGACAAAACACTTTATGCAATCAGAAATAATAACTGTTTTCTATAAACATAAATTAAATAAAGAAGTATTTAAAGAGTTTGTAGGTTTTACAGCTAATTTGATGGCGAGTAAAAACCCTTTAAAGGCAGCTGCATTTTTTACTTCTATGATGGTTAACGCTACTTCCGGAGGTGGATATAAATTGTTTGAATTTTCTAGAAAATAATGGTTTCAGTAATTATACCTTATTACAATAGACCTCTAAAAGTTAAAAGAGCAGTAAACTCCGTTTTAAATCAAACATTTAAGCAGATTGAGATTATTATTGTGGATGACAGCTCACCTGTACCTCCTCCTTTTGAAACAAATGGCCAGATAAAAATAATTAAAAATGAAGTCAATTCAGGGCCCGGTATTTCCAGAAACATGGGAATGGCAGAGGCAAAAGGGGACTTTATAGCTTTTTTGGATAGTGATGATTACTGGGATCCCGTTTTTTTGGAAAAAACATTAAATATTTTTGATGAAAGTAAAGATGATTTGGTAATGGTTTATGTCAATACTTTAGCTATTGATTCCAAAGGGACTAAACCAAAACGCGACGGTAAAGTAGATACCTCTGTTATTCTACCATACATACTTACAGATGTTAGACCTTGGGCTACTTCTTCATGCTTATGGCGAGCAGATTTAATTAAAGATATAAAATGGGGAACTAACAGAAATTGGGAAGATTATGTTTTTGATGTTCGGGCAGCTATGGTAAATAACCATGTAGCTCACATAGATGAATTTTTGGTTTATTATGATTTAGAAGGCAATCAGAAACTTTCACAAACTGATTTTTTTCAGAGAAGTATAGAAAAAGCAAAATCTGTAATACAAATATATGAGGTTCTAAAGGGTACAGATTATATTAAAGATGTTGAAATTAAAAAAGTCATTAGTGAACTTCTAATATTTATATTAGAAGTTATGAAAAAATTTGAAAACAATTACCATAACTTAGATAAAGAAGTTTTACATTCTTTGAAAGAATTAGTGCAATCCCCATTATATCATGTTATAAAATTTAATTATTTATTCGTTAATAATAAAGTTGGATTAAGAATTATCAATAAACTTAAAAAACTTTTGTAGAAAAATAATTATAGCTATAAATTAATGATGAGCGCTCCACTAAAAATAATCATCTTCGATGGCAGTTTTAAAATGACTGCTTTCCTTAATCGGTTGGCAGCAGGATTGACAAAACGTCACGAAGTGTATGTGATGGGATTTAACGAGACTCTGGAACAGCCGGTTCCCGGAATCCGCTACATTCCTTTGGGGAGCAATCAAAATAAAAGACGCTTTGTCAGTACTGCCCTCGGAAATTTGATTAAAACCGGGAGGTTTGCTTCCATAGTCCCGACCATTTATCAAATGGCAAAAGGCAATAAAACGGCGTTGCAATCTCAAAATCTGAAAATCGCCTTAGAAACCATAAAACCCGATGTCATCCACTTGCAATGGACCAGCGTGATTCCGCCATTTGAAGACGTTTTGCAAACCGGAAGCATCCCCGTTATTTTTAGTCAGCGCGGTTTCCATATCAATGTCAAGCCTTTTGTTTATCCTGAAAATATGGCTTACCTGAGGCAATGGTATCCCAAATTTGCGGGCTTTCATTCCGTGGCGCATTCGGTGGTGCGCAACAGTGCCAAAATCTGGGACAGCCCCGACAAAATTGACGAGGTGGTCTATACGGGTCTGGATTTGGAGGCTTGGAAATTTAATGAAAACTACAAAAAAAGTACGCCGTTAAAACTGTTGTCCGTCGGACGGACGCATTGGATAAAAGGCTATGACTATGCCTTGCGTTGCTGCCGTTTGCTGAAAGACAAAAACATCCCCTTTACGTATGACATCATCGGCGGAGCGGGAGAAGAAGAATTGCAATTTTTGCGGTTTGATATGGAACTTGAAAAAGAAGTCCGCCTGCTTGGTAAAGTTACGTTGCCGGAAGTACAGCGCAGCATGCGTGAAGCCTCGTTGTTGCTCGTACCCAGTTTGGGAGAGGGATTGCCCAATGTCGCCGTGGAAGCGATGGCTGTCGGGCTGCCCGTAGCGGCTTTTGCGGTGGACGGAATTCCGGAGCTCATTGATCACGGAAAAGAAGGGTGGTTGGCACCGCCACAGGATGTGGAAACCTTGGCAGCGCTCGTTGAAGATTTTAATAATTTGTCCGATACTGAAATTGAGGTGATACGCCGTAATGGAAGAGAAAAAGTGGCAACCCAATTTACGGAAGCACAAATGGTGGAAGGAATGGAACGGCTGTATCATAACGTGTTGCAAAATCCGTAATCAATCTGTTAGACTATCGGAAACAAATAGAGGAACGGAATAATTCACCACGTTTGACAATAGAATCCTTGAAAAATGCGTTTCATTTCAAATCATATCCGTATTTTCGAGGATTAAATTAAAAACAGCCATGACTACGAAATCTAAATTTATTGCTTTTTGCGGAAGTATCGGCGTGCTTGTGCTTGCTTTCATATTGATGAGCGGCGATCACAACGACAGTCCCTCGGTTTCGGGAACCACCTATGACATTGCCGATTTTTTTGCTTTCCGTGCTCCGGCCTCCCCCGACAATATGGTCTTAGTTGTGAATCTCCAAGGATTGTTGGCACCCGGTAGACCGACAAATGAAGCTGCTTTTGATGAAAATGTACTCACTGAAATAAACATCGATTTGGACAACGATCAACTCGAAGACGTTCGGATTCAAGCCATCCGACATGCCGATACGATGTATTTTTTCGGTCCGTTTTATACCAATACTGCCGGGGCTACGCGTGCCGTCAACACTGAAGCAGCTCTTCAAAACAAAGTTCAAATTTCAACAGTGGATGAGGTCTTTATCGAAAACAACGACGGCATGAAGTTTTTTGCAGGCCCTCGGGATGACGCCTTCTTTTTTGACCGCGCTCGTTTTGATGCCTATATGGCGGGAAGTGCCGCAACGGGGTTTAACAATCCCGGGACTGATAATTACGCAGGGAAAAATGTGCTTTCCATCGTCATGGAAATACCCAAAAGCATGCTTGGAAATCCGGTGAGCGGAGTCAATCCTTGGGCGCCGAATACACCGACTTACGGAATGTGGGTAACGACAAGCAGAAGAGATTAATAATTTTTCAAAAACAGTATAATCGAATGAAATCGTACAAACTATATGCAGTGATTTGTGTTTGCCTGAGCTTGTTTTTTATTCAGTGTCAGGAAGAGGATTTTGATGACAAACCTATTTATCAGGATCAATGTAATGACGGTATCAAAAACGGCGATGAAACAGGGATTGATTGTGGAGGGAGCAACTGTCCGCCTTGTGAGGTGGCAAATGTTTTTGACGGTGATTTTTTTCTGAAAGATCAAATGGGACGTCCCGGAGTCAATATGGTTTTTAACAGCCCGGAATACAGAGACAGCTTGAATGTAGTATTGCCCGCACAACAAAATGCCATATTCAAAGATATTTTTAAGCAGCGTTTAATGGCGATGGATTCTACGTATACAACCAATGTATTGGGACTTGATGCCGATCAGATGGCCGGAATTTTTGCTGCCGATGTTTTATGGGTGGCCGCCGAGGGTCCGACTGAATATTACGGGACTGCAATTATGACCGGACGGAATATTGCCGAGGATGTGATGGATGCCAACCTGTTGTGGATTTTTGGAGGACCGAACGGCACAAAAAACAATGATGACCCGTTGTTAATTTCCGATGGTGTGGATACCAATGATGCGCCTTTTTTAAATGAATTTCCATATCTTCCCCTGCCTTTTGAATAAGAATTAACGGTTGTGGTAAAAAAATTTGAAAATCATCTTCACAAAAACTTCCCTTTTTTAAAGGATAAAAAAATAGTGATAGCGTGTAGCGGCGGATTGGACAGCATGGTGCTTGCCGATTTGCTGATTAAACTACATTACGGTGTTGCGTTGGCACATTGTAATTTTTCGCTTCGAGGATCAGAGAGTGATGGAGATGAAGTTTTTGTCAATAAGTATGGAGAAGACAAGCAACTGAAGGTTCACACCAAGCGCTTTGATACGCATGCATACGCCGAAACACATAAAATTTCTATCCAACTTGCTGCACGTGAATTGCGCTACAGATGGTTTGAAAAACTACTAAACGATTTTCAATACGATTATTTACTGACGGCACATCACCTTGATGACGATATCGAAACTTTTATGATTAACCTTTCCCGTGGTACGGGTTTGAGAGGACTGACGGGAATTCCGATGCAAAATCAAAAAATATTACGTCCGTTGCTTGATTTTTCAAGAGCAGAAATCCATGAATACGCAGTAAAAAACAACGTAATTTGGCGGGAAGACAGCACGAATAAAAATACGGATTATATGCGCAACAACCTGCGTCATACCGTAATTCCTGCATTAAAAAAAGTCACTCCTGAGTTTTTGCAGAATTTCCAAACCACTCGAAAAAATTTACAGGCAGCCGAAATGTTGCTAAACGATTATCTGCAGCATGTGGTTCAAAAGGTGTTTACCCGTAAAGGAACAGCGTTGCACCTTCACATTCCCACGCTTAAAGCATTGCCGAATTATCGAGAATTGATGTATGAATTGCTTTCGGAATATCAGTTTACGGAGTGGAATGACGTAAAAAATTTAATCGATACTCAAACAGGTAAAATCGTGTATTCGCGTACGCATCAACTATTGAAAAATCGGGACGAGTTGATTTTAAGTGAACGAAAACCCTATGAAGCGGAAGTGTATGTGCTATCGGAAAAAGGCATATCACATCCGATAACTATTGTTGTTGAAGAAGTGAAAGCCGTAGAGGTAACCGATAAATGGACAATTTTTGTCGATAAGGATAAAATCGTATTTCCTTTAAAGTTAAGCCGATGGAAGGAAGGCGATTTTTTTTATCCGTTTGGGATGAAAGGAAAAAAGAAGTTGAGTAAGTTTTTTAAAGATGAAAAGCTATCTTTGAATGAAAAGAAAGCCGTTTGGATTTTACACGATAATGAGAAAATTATTTGGGTGGTCGGTTACAGACCGGACAATCGTGTAAGAGTAACGGAGGATACGACCGAGGTTTTAAAAATTAAAGCTGCTATATAAAAAAAACTCTCGAAATAAATCGAGAGTTTTAAACAAACCTAACTTAGTAAACTTTAAGGTGTTAACTGTAAATTTCTATCCCCACAAAAATTAATACAGTAAATTCCTTATCCACTAATTCTACGCTACAAATTTACGGCGTAAATTCTTTTTGGCATATACGTACTAACACGTATTTTTAATATTTTATGAAAAAATATATTTTTTTTAGAAAAGATTAATATGAACACCATTAGAAAAATAGCAGTCTTAACCAGTGGCGGCGACTCACCGGGAATGAATGCTGCCATTCGTGCAGTTGTCAGGGCCGCAGTTTATCACGGTATCGAATGTGTCGGCATCTATCGCGGGTATCAAGGAATGATAGAAGGCGATTTTAAAGCGTTGGATGCACGTTCGGTTAAAAACATCATTAACAAAGGAGGCACATTTTTAAAGTCGGCACGTTCGGATGAATTTCTTACCAAAGAAGGCAGAAAAAAAGCGTATGATCATCTTGTCCGTGAGCAAATCGACGGGTTGATTATCATCGGTGGGGATGGTTCTTTTAGAGGAGCCGTTCAGTTTTCAAGAGAATTTGATGTGCCTGTCGTTGGAATTCCCAGTACGATTGACAATGACATTATCGGAACGGATTTTACCATCGGCTATGATACGGCATTAAATACCGTTGTTGAAGCCATTGATAAAATCCGAGATACGGCGAGTTCGCACAACCGGCTTTTTTTAGTCGAGGTGATGGGAAGAGATGCCGGGAATATTGCTTTACACGCCGGAATTGGGGCGGGAGCAGGCGATATTCTGATTCCCGAACACCATTTGAGTTATGAGCAATTGTTGGAATCGTTGGCACAAAGCAAGAAATCGGGAAAAAGCTCCAATATCATTGTAGTTGCCGAAGGCGATCGCACGGGGAAGAATATTTTTGAATTAGCAGACTTTATTAAAAAAAACGATTCGGGATATGAAGTTCGGGTAACGGTGTTGGGGCACATTCAGCGTGGGGGCGCGCCGAGCTGTTACGACCGGGTGTTGGCAAGCAGATTGGGCGTTGGAGCGGTAGAAGCTATGTTAGAAGGTGTAGAAAGAGTGATGGTAGGGGTGAAGTACGGAAAAATTGTAACGATTCCCTTTGCGGAATTGTTAAAAAAAGAAATACAAAAAGACACCGAATTAATCCGGATTGCAGATATTATTTCTATATAACGCGGTTTTTAATTGAGAGTTGAAAGTTGAGAGTTGAGAATTGAAAATTGAGAATGGGACTGTAAAATAGGGACTGTAAAATATTTTGTGTTTTCAACTTCTAAGATAGTCGAAAAATGATTTTGAAATTCATAGGCAAAAAATTTACTTTTAAAATTTTTATCATATGAATCCAGAATTAGAAAAACAATTAGAAGCATTAATCATTCACCATTAATCATTAACCATTCACCATTAATCATTAACCATTCACCATTAAAAAAGTTTTACAGTTAATTTACAATTTTATCGAACGGTGATTATTAATTTTGAAACTTTGCGAATAAATTAAAGAGAATGATAAAAATTGGAATTAACGGTTTTGGACGTATCGGAAGGTTGGTTTTTCGAATCGCCACAGAACGAGAAGATATTGAAATTGTTGGAATTAACGATTTCTTGGACGTAGAACAATTGGCGTATTTACTGAAATTCGATTCGGTTCACGGCGCATTTCATGCATCCATTGACACGTACGGAGATTTTTTAGTAGTCAATGGAAAAAAGATTCGCACTACAGCGGAAAAGAATCCGGAGCAATTGCGGTGGGACGAAGTGGGCGCTACGCATATTATCGATGCCACGGGCAGATTTAAAGAGGTAGAAACTGCGGCAGCCCATCTCCGGGCAGGTGCACAAAAAGTATTGATATCGGCACCTTCCAAAACAGCCCCGATGGTTGTTTACGGCATCAATCACAAAACATTAAAACCGACAGACACCATAGTTTCCGCTGCTTCGTGCACGACAAATGCCCTAGCGCCCATGGCAAAAATAATCAACGATGCCTTGGGAATAGAAGAAGCGTTGATGACCACCGTGCATGCGGCAACTGCTTCCCAAGCCGTTGTAGATCAAGCTTCCAAAAAGAATTACCGATTGGGCAGAACGGCTTTGAGCAATATCATCCCGACTACTACCGGAGCTGCCATGGCAGTTACAAAAGTGATTCCTGAACTCAAAGGAAAACTCACCGGAATGGCTTTTCGTGTTCCTGTGGCCAATGTTTCTGTAGTAGATTTGACGGTTCGCACTACAAAATCGGCTTCTTATGATACGGTAAAAAAGCTGTTTAAAGATGCTTCAGAAGGTGCGTACAAAGGAATTGTCCGCTATACGGAAGATGCAGTGGTTTCACAAGATTTTATTTCCGATTCGCATATCTGTATTTTCGATGCCGCCGCAGGAATCGCTTTAAATGAAAATTTCTTTAAGCTTATCGGGTGGTATGACAACGAATATGCTTACGCTGCCAAAATGCTTGATTTGACAGTATTTATTTCAGAACTCAATTAAATTATGATTCTTATTGCTGACGGCGGTTCAACCAAATGCGACTGGGCGCTTCTGGACAGGTCCGGACAATTGGTTTTTAAAACCACCACAAAAGGAGTAAACCCAAACATCACAACACCCGAAGAAATTCGCGAGCGAATTGAAAGCAATGAAAGTCTTCATAATATATTTAACAGCGTAGGCGAACTTTACTTTTTCGGTTCGGGTTGCGGGGCGCCTCAATCAAGAAATGTTTTGGAAAAAGTTTTAGAAAGCCTGTTTCCTTATACGCATCTTGAAGTAAAAGAAGATACGGTGGGCGCTGTTCGTGCCGTAACGTCCGATGCCGGGATTGTCTGTATTCTGGGGACGGGCAGTAACAGTTGCTATTTTGACGGTGAAGAAATCCATCATCCCATTCCGTCGCTCGGTTATGTGTTGATGGATGAAGCAGGAGCCAATTATTTTGGAAAACAATTGCTTAACGATTATTTTTACAAGCGCATGCCCGAGCATATTGCGAAGGAATTTTCGGATAATTACAACCTGATTCCCGATGAAATTTTAATAAATTTATATAAAAAACCGTTTCCGGGAATTTACCTCGCCGGATTTTCAAAGTTTATTTTTTCTGAATCAAGAACTGTCGAAAGCGAACCTTATTTTTCTGAATTGATACGCAAAGGAATTGTGTACTTTATAGAAAATCGCATTCTCACTTTTCAAAATGCGCATCAGGTTCCGATACATTTTGTCGGTTCTGTGGCTTATTTTTCAGAACCGATTATCAAAAATTGTTTTAAAGAATTCGGACTTCAATTGGGGAATATTGTCCGATATCCTATTGACGGTCTGATTGAATATTATCAAAATTAAAAAGCTTATACAAAAATGCCATTACCAACAATAAATCCTACACAAACACAAGCTTGGAAAAAACTTCAAAAACATTTTGATCAATTGGAGTCAACAGCGCATCCTTTTAAGAATGCCGACAAACGGTCACAAGATTTTGCTGTTACTTGGAACGAATTCTATTTTGATTTTTCAAAAAACAGAATCACCCGGGAAACGCTCCAATTGTTGACGGAGCTGGCTGAAGAGGTTAAGTTAAAGGAAGCGATAGAAGCGCAGTTTTCGGGCAAAAAAATCAATCGAACCGAAAGACGAGCCGTATTGCATACCGCTTTGCGTGATTTTGATTCCATGCGAGAAGAAGTACGCAGTACTTTAGAAAAGATGAAGACCTTTTCTCAAAATATCATCACGGGTGTACATAAAGGGCATACGGGAAAATCAATTACTGATGTGGTCAATATCGGAATTGGCGGAAGTCATTTGGGACCTGAAATGATTACCGAAGCACTGAAGTTTTATAAAACACATTTGAACATTCATTTTATAGCCAATATTGACGGTGATAAAGTAGCGGAATTGCTTCGCGAGTTAAATCCGGAAACCACTTTGTTTATCATCGTTTCCAAAAGTTTTACAACTCAGGAAACCCTTGCCAACGCTGAAGTGGTTAAAGAGTGGTTTTTAAAAGCTGCTGTACCGGAAAATATTGCAACGCATTTTGTCGCAGTTTCGTCAAATATTGAGAAGGCCGTGGCATTCGGAATAGCCTCGGCAAATATTTTTCCGATGGAAGATTGGGTCGGCGGTCGTTTCTCGTTGTGGAGTGCGGTGGGACTTTCTATTTGTTGTGCTGTCGGATATACACACTTCGAATCGCTTTTAAAAGGCGCTTTTGAAGCAGACAAACATTTTCGGAATACCGCCTTTGATAAAAACATTCCTGTGCTGATGGCGTTGCTCTCCGTATGGTATAACAATTTTTACAAAAGAGAAACCGAAGTCATTGTTTCTTATTCACAATATCTTGAAAAACTGATAGATTATCTGCAACAAGCAGTGATGGAAAGCAATGGAAAAAGCATTGACAGAAATGGCGAAAAAGTAACGTATGAAACCGGAACCATAGTATGGGGAAATGTGGGAAGCAATGCACAGCACGCATTTTTTCAACTGCTGCATCAAGGTACCAAGTGGGCACCGGCAGATTTTATCGGTTTTGCCAATCCGTTATATGATGAGAACCTGCACAATCACGCTATTTTGATGGCAAATTTTATAGCGCAAACGGAAGCGCTTTGGGAGGGTACCAAAAACCGATTTGTCGAAGATAACCACCGTGTTTTTGAAGGAAATCGCCCTTCAAATACGTTTTTGATTAAAAAACTAACCCCAAAAAATTTAGGAAGTCTGATTGCTTTTTACGAACATAAAATTTTTGTTCAGGGAATTGTCTGGAACATTTTTTCGTACGATCAATGGGGCGTGGAATTGGGGAAATCAATTGCCAAAACCACCTTGCAGGCGATAGAAATCGAAGCCATCAATCCCAATCAAAGTCCATATTCTAACCATTTATTGTCAGAATATTTTAAAATGAAGAATTAGTTTCTAGAAAATCGCATGCAGTTTTAATGAAATGGTGCCGAGGATTCTTCGTTGAAGGAATTGCTTAAACTCAGGTAAATTAAAATTTTATATCCGTATAAAAAAGCCTTGTTTCAACAGGGTTTTTTTGATTAAAATCTTTTCGTTTAAAAATTCATATTTGATAAAATGGTTGGATTTATGGATGGATGTTGCGAATACCTCAAGGAATTAAACTTTTTTAGTATCTTTCAGTTTCATAATTTCATTTTTTAAATCTTGCCTATGTTGACGAAAGTATACGGCAGCGCTGTTTTTGGCGTTGAAGCGACCACCATTACCGTAGAAGTAAATGTTGCGGCCGGAATCGGATATCATTTGGTCGGTCTCCCGGACAATGCCATTCGCGAGAGTAATTATCGAATTGCTGCGGCGTTGCAAAACAACGGTTACAAAATTCCCGGAAAGAAATTAATTTTAAACATGTCGCCTGCCGATCTTCGAAAAGAAGGCTCTGCTTATGATTTGACGTTGGCCATGGGAATTCTTGTGGCAACCGGACAAATTGTGGAGCTAAATCCGATGCGCGATTACATCATTATGGGCGAATTGTCTTTGGACGGCACTTTACAACCCATTCGCGGCGCATTACCCATTGCTTTAAAAGCAAAAGAAGAAGGATTCAAAGGCTTTATCTTACCCAATCAAAATGCCAAAGAAGCAGCCATCGTCGATGGTTTGGAAGTTTACGGCGTAGATTCCATTGCCGAAGTCATCGATTTTTTTTCCAAAGGAATCCCGTTGGAACCAACGGTGATTGATATGCAATCTGAATTTTACAATCAGCTGGAACATCCGGAATATGATTTTGCCGATGTAAAAGGTCAGGAATCCATCAAACGCTGTATGGAAATTGCTGCGGCAGGAGGGCATAATATTATTTTAATCGGTCCGCCGGGATCGGGGAAAACCATGCTTGCCAAAAGACTGCCTTCTATTTTGCCGCCCATGACGTTACAAGAAAGTTTGGAAACAACAAAAATTCACAGCGTCGCCGGTCGGACATTGGAAAAAGTGGGCATTATGACTTCGCGCCCTTTTCGCAGTCCGCATCATACCATTTCGGATGTGGCATTGGTAGGCGGCGGTCAGTATCCGCAACCCGAAGAAATATCCTTGGCACACAACGGCGTTCTTTTTCTCGATGAATTGCCCGAGTTTAAACGCGGCGTGCTGGAAGTGATGCGCCAACCCTTAGAAGACCGTGAAGTGACCATTTCCAGAGCAAAGTTTACCGTAACAT
>JAAYLC010000244.1 GCA_012522045.1 Bacteroidota bacterium | reverse complement strand
GTCTATTCTGCAATCGGAACAATCTTTAATTTCACCATAATAGGTGTCTCGATATTTGTGGATTGTTTTAAAAGGAATGGTAAGGAATGTCTTTTGAATATAAACCACATTGGTAGTTAACATTCCCATTTTTTTGGAGTATCGTTTTTCTGTTTTTGTTTTTCGTTTCACTGAAACTAAATTCATAATATATATTTATTGTTTTCAATTTGTACAAAACAACAAAAACCGCTTTCCAATTCCAAATATTGAACGTTAAACCTTGCTTAAACGCATTTATATTCAATATTTTACATTCAATCTAAAAAGCACAGGCTTATAATTCTCGAATCTTTTTTTCCCATTTCCAAGCTGAAAGCAGAGCTTCTTCCATGCTTCGTTCTGCTTTCCAACCCAACTCTTCATTTGCTTTTTGAGTATCTGCATAAACGGCAACAACGTCTCCGGGACGGCGTCCCACGATTTTATAATTTAGTTTGACTCCCGTTGTTTGCTGAAAAGCGTTAACCACTTCCAGCACGGAACTTCCGCGTCCGGTTCCGAGATTAAAAACTTCATAATTTGAGACATTTTTATTGTCCACCAATCGCTGAAGCGCTACCACATGCGCTTTAGCCAAATCGACTACGTGAATGTAATCGCGGATACAACTTCCATCATCCGTATCGTAATCAGCTCCAAAAACCGAAAGAATATCCCGTACTCCGGCAGCAGTTTGCGTGATAAAAGGAACCAAATTTTGCGGTACACCGATGGGCAACTCCCCAATTTCTGCTGTTTCGTGAGCGCCAATTGGATTAAAATATCTTAATGCTATCGATTTTAAAGAAGTTACTGCACAGGTATCCCGAAGAATCTCTTCACTAATTTGCTTTGTGTTTCCATAGGGCGAAGTCGCTTCTTTAACAGACGCAGATTCTGTAATCGGCAACGAATCCGGCTCTCCATAAACCGTACAAGAAGAACTGAATATGAAATTTTCAATTCCATTATTTTGGCATTCTTGCAACAAATAAATTAACGTATGCAAATTATTTTCATAATACAACAGAGGATTTCTCACACTTTCTTCAACAGCTTTACTCGCCGCAAAATGAATAATCCCTTCGATGTCTTTATTTTCTCTAAAAAAATCAGTTACGTCATTTTTAACGCGCAAATCGAATTTTTCAAACTGAATCCGTTTATCGGTTATTTTTTCAATTCGCTGTAAAACATCCAATGAAGAGTTTGACAAATTATCAATAATAACTGGTTCAAATCCGGCATTGATAAGTTCTACAACAGTATGAGACCCAATGTAGCCCAAACCGCCGGTTACTAAAATTTTTTTCATGATTACTGATTTTTCTATTTGGTTAAATTGGTTATTGATTTATAAATTTTAAAAGGGTGTTCGCTATAAATTCTATTTGTTCGTCATCCAATTCTGTATGCATCGGAAGGGATATCACTTCATTTACCAACTGATTTGTCACTTTAAAATCCGCTTCACGATAACGTGAGTCTTGATAAGCTTTTTGCTGATGAAGCGGAACCGGATAATACACGCCACAAGGGATTCCTTTTTCATTTAAAAAATTTACCAACCCATCACGATCAACGCCTTTTAATCTTAAGGTGTACTGATGAAAAACATGCGTGTTGCATGCGTCATAACGCTGTGCATCACAAGCAGTACAGTAATTTGGAGTAATTATTTTATCATTTCCGGTAAATGCGTTTGTATATTTTTGAGCTGCTTGGCGTCTGGCTTTATTATACGCATCCAAATGGGGAAGTTTCGCTTTTAAAACCACCGCTTGAATAGAATCCAATCGGCTGTTAACACCCACAACATCGTGGTAATAGCGTCTGTACATTCCGTGATTCACAATTCCTCGTAATGTATGGGCAAGTTCATCATCATTGGTAAAAATTGCACCTCCATCGCCATAACAACCTAAATTCTTTGAAGGAAAAAAAGAAGTCGCCCCCACATGACCAATTGCACCGGTTTTTTTAACACTGCCGTCTTTGAAAATATAATCTGCCCCGATTGCTTGGGCATTGTCTTCAATTACAAATAGATTGTGTGCTTCTGCAAGCTGCATAATTTCATCCATATTGGCGGCTTGACCAAACAAATGAACGGGAACGATCGCTTTTGTCTTTGGTGTTATCGCTTTTTTGATCGCTTCGGTATCAATATTGAAAGTCACCGGATCCACATCCACTAAAACCGGTGTGAGTTGAAGCAGAGCAATCACTTCTACCGTTGCAGCAAAAGTAAAATCGGCAGTAATTACTTCATCCCCGGGTTTAAGTCCCAATCCCATCATCGCTATTTGAAGTGCGTCCGTCCCATTGGCACAGGGAATTACGTGTTTAACTTGTAAGTAATTTTCTAAGTCTTTTTGAAATTCATGGACTACCGGTCCATTAATAAAAGAAGTAGATTCAATCACTTGACGGATTCCGGAATCTACTTCATCTTTGATTTTTTCATATTGCCCTTTGAGGTCAACCATTTGTATTTTCTTCATAGCTCAATTATTAACGTTGTAAAAATACAAAAAGAGAATCGTTGGAATGCGTATTTTCGGGAATTGTAAATCGATTTTCAGTAATTTTACCATATTTTATCGGCATGAGAACCTTTTATAACACCCTAATCACATTTGTTGTTGTTGCACTTAAGATCACGGCTTTATTTAACAAGAAAATGGCTGTTTTTGTAAAAGGCAGGAAAAATGTATTTGACCAATTGGCATCCAAAATTCGTGCTGAGGATAACGTAATTTGGTTTCACTGTGCTTCTTTAGGCGAATTTGAACAAGCAGTTCCAGTAATTGAAAATGTGAGAAAATTGTATGCTTCTCATAAAATTCTTATAAGTTTTTTTTCGCCTTCCGGTTATGAAATTAAAAAAAACACACCGCTTGCCGATGTGGTCGTTTATCTTCCTATGGACACCAAAAGGAATGTCAAGAAATTTCTATCTCATGCCCATCCGAATATGGTATTTTTTGTGAAATATGAATTTTGGCCGAACTATTTATACCGTTTGAAAGCGCTTCAAATTCCTACTTTCCTAATTTCCGGAATTTTCAGAAAAAATCAATTGTTTTTTAGCAAATATGGAAAATTTATGAGAAAAGCGCTTGATGCTTTCACCTATTTTTTTGTTCAAAATTCAGAATCTCTAAATTTAATTCAATCGTTGGGTTACAAAAATGCTAGCCTTAGTGGAGATACCCGTTTTGATCGCGTTTCTCAACAATTGAAACAAAACAATCACGTAACGTTTACAGAAAATTTTACCAAAGACAGAACAAGCTTAGTTTGTGGAAGTACTTGGCAAGAAGACGAGGCACTTTTACTGGATTTTATAAACAATGCATCGGATGAAGTATGTTTTATTATTGCGCCACATAAAATTGACAAAGAAAAAATCGAATTGTTTAAAAATCAGTTAAAGAAAAAATCGGTGCTATTTTCGGAGGTGAACAAAGAAACGACACTTCAGGAATTTAAAATTCTCATCATTGATTGTATCGGTTTATTAAGCAAACTGTATGCGTATGCTGACATCGCTTATGTAGGTGGCGCAGCCGGAAATACCGGACTTCACAACATTTTGGAACCTGCTACTTTTGGAGTTCCAATTGTAATAGGAAAAAATTATGAGAAATTTCCCGAAGCCATCGAATTAAAAGAAAAAGGAGGTTTATTTTCTGTTTCAACTCCCGAAGAAACAACAGCCATCATGGAAAAATTACTTTATGATATTTCTTTACGAAAGCAGGCGGGAGAAATTTCTGGAAATTATATTCAGAATAATAAAGGTGCCACTGAAAAAATCACAACCTATTTAAAACAGAATTTTATAGAAAAATAATTATTCTTTCGTGTTTAACTGTTTCATTTGTTCTTTCAAGTCCTCTATTGAAGCTTGTAATTGTCTTAACAAACTACTTTCAGCCGAGGAATCTAGTCCAAATGTCAATTTGCTCTTTACTTGCCACAATTCCTGAATTTCATCTATTTTCACTTCTATTGGTGCGTACTCCGGATTCACGGAAATCAATCGAAGGACATCAGATTTATGAGGGATTTTCTGTAATTTTTTAACCAAAACAGAATCTTTCAATACCACCACATAAATTCGGTTGTTGGAAATTTCTGAAACAGATGAAACGGATTTTGCCAAAACCCAATCATCCGGGTGAATAATCGGAAACATCGAATCTCCCTCCACCTGAAATCCGCGGTAGGTGGCATTTCTAAATTGCGGTAAAGGGATGTTGAACTGCGGCAAGGATTGATACCAATCGGCATCCTGAACATTATGGGGATATCCGGCAGCCGCTTTTTGATTGACTAGAACCATTTTCTCTGCTCCTTCAGAATCGAGTACAATTACTTTTGGAGTCACAGAATTTGATGCTTTTTTGAGAAATTTCTCATTACTTTTTCCGAAAATCCACAACGGATTAATGCCAAATTTTTCCATCAAAAGAGCCACTACTACGCCACTAATTTTTGTTCTTCCACGTTCAATATCGGCTGTGGTCGATCCGATATTTAATAATTTGGCAAACGATTGTTGGGTATAATTGAGGCTTTCTCGTATTTCTTTAAAACGTCGAGCTTCCATTTATGTAATTTTTATTTTGCTAAAGATACTTAACACTTGGATATTTTCCAAATTTAAACTAGGAATATTTCCATGGCAAAATTTAAACCTTAATTGCTTTTCAATTGGTATTTTATTTATCTTCGTTAGATAATAATCACCAAAAACTCCCTCCAATGAAAAAAATTATACTCTCAATTGCCTTATTTGCAGGTCTTCTTGCTTTTAATTCATCCTGTAGAGAACCCAAAAAAGAAGGTCCTATAGAAATCGAAATCAACGAAAATGAGCTTCACCAATCGACAAAAGAAGCTTTGGATGAAATGGAAAGAAACTTAGAAGAAGCCGGAAAAGAAATCGAAAAAGCGGCTGAAGACGTCGAACGTGAAATTCACGATGCGACTCATTAAACTTGCATAATTTTAAAAAACGTAACTTTTAAAAACCTCCTTGAAATCAAATTTTCAAGGAGGTTTAATTTTTTTAAAAAATATTTACTTCCGGCTCGATTTTAATTTGTGCGAATTCCCATACTTTCTCCTGAATATGCTGTGCCAATTCCAAAATTTCTTTTCCGGTAGCATTTCCATAATTGACCAAAACTAATGCTTGATTTTTATGAACTCCTGCGTCTCCCCACTGCTTTCCTTTAAATCGGGCTTTTTCTATCAAGCATCCGTCCGGAATTTTATAATCGAAATCCGAAACTTTATAAAAAGGAGCCTGCGGAAACTTTTCTATAAAAAGTTCAAAAGTTTTTTTATCGACAATCGGATTTTTAAAAAAACTTCCGCTATTTCCAAGCACTTTCGGATCAGGTAATTTGGAACGTCGAATGGAAATAACAGCCTCTGAAATCGCTCTTAAAGTAGGTTCTGTAATTTCTTTTTCAAGCAACACTTTTTGAATGTCTCCGTAAGAGGTATTAATCTTGTGATTTTTAGTCGTTAACCGAAAAGTTACATCAGTAATTACGTATGTATCTTTTAATTCATTTTTAAAAATGGAATCTCGATAGGCAAATCGCATTTCATCTTTAGTGAATATGCGTTCGTCGCAAGTTTCCCTATGAACTGCTGAACAACTTTCAAAAACATCGACTAATTCCACTCCGTAAGCCCCAATGTTTTGAATCGGTGCGGTTCCGACATTTCCGGGAATTAATGAAAGGTTTTCAACTCCTCCGAAGTCATTTTCAATAGCATACAGCACGAATTCATGCCAAATTTCGCCACCACCTATTTTTACCAAAACTGAGGAATCATTTCGCTGAATGATTTCACGTCCCTCTATATTGATGTGAATTACAAGGGCATCAATATCGGAAGTTAACAACATATTGCTGCCACCTCCAAGAATAAAAATCCGCTCGTGTACCTTGCTTTTTAAAGCCTTCTTAAGAGCTTTAACGGAATTTACACTTATAAAATAACGTGCTTTAACGGCTACCCCAAAAGTATTGTAGGACTTTAAGGATTTGTATTCCTCAATTTGCATTAATCTTTGTATTTAGAAAGTGCAATTTTTAATATTTCTACAGCTCTTATTAAACTTTCTTTTTTTAACACATAGGCTATTCGTATTTGGTTTATTCCGACTCCGGGAGTGGAATAAAACCCTGCTGCAGGTGCTACCATAACAGTTTCTCCGTTGTCGTCAAATTTTTCCAACAACCAGCGTGCAAAATCGTCACTATTTTTAACCGGAAGTTCAACAATACAATAAAAAGCACCTTTAGGTTCGCCAACTTTCACACCCGGGATTTCTTTCAATGCATTTACCAAGGTATTCCTGCGATCCTGATATTCATTTATAACTTCGTCAAAATATGATTGCGGAGTTTCCAAAGCTGCTTCACTGGCAATTTGTGCAAATGTGGGGGGACTCAATCGGGCTTGTGCAAATTTTAATGCAGCTTGCATTACCTCTTTGTTTCGAGAAACCAAACAGCCAATTCGCGCACCGCACATGCTATAGCGTTTGGAAACCGAATCGACTATAATTCCGTAATCTGCCATACTTTCTTCTTCAAGAATCGAGTAGTGTTTTGCTCCGTCATATGTGAATTCTCTGTAAACTTCATCCGCCACTAAAAACAGATTGTGTTTTTTCACGATTTCGGCAAGGGTTTGTATCTCTTCTTTCGAATAGAGATAGCCGGTCGGGTTTCCGGGATTGCAAATTAAAATAGCTTTTGTTCGCGGGGTAATCAATTTTTCAAATTCTGAAATTGGCGGAAGTGCAAAATTATCGTCAATTTTAGAAATTACCGGTACGATGGTCACTCCGGCTGCAGTAGCAAAACCGTTATAGTTTGCATAAAAGGGTTCCGGAATGATAATTTCATCACCGGTATCTGCAACAGTTGACATTGCAAATAAAAGTGCTTCACTGCCTCCTGTGGTAACGATGATATCGTTTGCCGAAACGGGAATATTATTTTTTTGATAATAAGCAGCAATTTTTTTTCGATACTCTTCAGAACCTTCAGAACGCGTATATGCCAAAATATCAAGATGATGGTTGGCTACGGCATCCATTGCAATTTCCGGCGATTTTATATCCGGTTGACCAATATTGAGATGGTATACGATTTTCTTTTCTTTATAGGCTTGTTCCGCAAAGGGAGCCAACTTCCGAATGGGCGATTCGGGCATACTTTGTCCTTTTTTTGATACTGATGGCATAACTTTCTTGTTTAAAAATCGAGGGTGTAAAAATAGCGATTTATTTAAGTGAAACAGCACCATCAATCAGCATTCCCGATTCACCAAAAATTTCTTACAAAAAAACCGCTTATTAGAGCGGTTTTCTTAAATGATTATATTTGAAAAACTATTAAAAGCTTAACTTTTTTCAAGCACACTTGAAGGTGCATTCTTTACTTCTCCGGTAATTTTTAAGGCCTTCATTGATTCATCGGCATTTGAAATAACAGTGATGGTACGACGAATGGGACCAACGCGATTGGTATCGTATTTTACTTCAATAGTACTGCTTTCACCGGGAGCAATAGGACCGGTTGGTCGTTTTGGAACCGTACATCCGCAACTTGATTTAACGTCGGAAATTACTAAAGGAGCATCACCGGTATTGGTAAAATGAAATGTGCGAACACCATCACTACCTTTAATAATAGAACCATAATCAATGGTTTCCTCTTGAAATGTTATTTTTGCTTGTTGCGCCTGAATATTCATTCCAAAAAAGGCAACAAGGGCAAAAAGGATTAATTTCTTCATGATTTTTTAGATTTTAATACTGCTAAAATAGAAAACTTTCAAATAATGAGCAAAAGAAGCATGCGACTTTTTATATAAATCAATATATAGCTACTTTTGCAACCGTAAAAAAATATTTTTTGTATGTCATTAGATACCAAATATCGCGCTATAGAAATCGAATCAAAATGGTATAAGTACTGGATGGAAAATAATTATTTTCATTCAGAAGTTGATGAGCGAACACCGTATACCATTGTAATTCCCCCTCCAAACGTAACGGGCGTGTTACATATGGGACATATGTTGAACAACACCATTCAAGATGTGCTTATTCGTCGTGCGCGATTAAAAGGTTTTAATGCTTGCTGGGTACCGGGCACCGACCACGCCTCTATTGCCACTGAAGCCAAAGTAGTGGCTAAATTAAAATCAGAAGGAATTGATAAATCTGAGTTAACGCGCGAAGAATTTTTGGAACACGCTTGGGACTGGACGCATAAGCACGGCGGAATCATTTTAGAACAACTCAAGAAACTGGGAGCTTCATGTGATTGGGAACGTACCAAATTCACCATGGACGAGGATATGTCTGCATCAGTGATTCAAGTTTTTATCAATTTATATCAAAAAGGGAAAATTTATCGCGGATACCGTATGGTTCATTGGGATCCAGAAGCGAAAACAACGTTATCTGATGAAGAAGTTTTTTATGAAGAAACGCAAGGAAAATTGTATTATCTCAAATATAAAATTGAAGGTTCCGATGAAGAATTAACCATCGCCACTACCCGTCCCGAAACTATTTTTGGTGACACCGCAGTGTGTATTAATCCCGAGGACGAACGTTTTAAACATCTTAGAGGAAAAAGAGCAATTGTACCAATTACAAATCGCGTAGTTCCGATTGTTGAAGATTCTTATGTGGATCCTGAATTTGGTACCGGATGTTTAAAAATTACTCCGGCACACGATGAAAATGACAAACTTATAGGAGAAAGACACCAACTGGAAATTATTGACATCTTCAATGAGGATGGAAGTTTAAATAAAAACGGACTTCACTATGAAGGAAAAGACAGATTTGTAGTGAGAAAAGAAATCACCGCTGAATTAACAGCGCTTGGACTTCTTGAAAAAATTGAAAATCACACTCATAAAGTCGGCAAAAGTGAACGCACAGGAGCCGTGGTAGAACCTCGGTTGAGCCACCAGTGGTTTTTGAAAATGAAAGAACTCGCGCAACCGGCCTTAGAAGCAGTCCTTAACAAAGAAGTCAACTTAATTCCGGAGAAGTTTATAAACACCTATCGTCATTGGATGGAAAATGTTCGCGACTGGAACATTTCGCGTCAATTGTGGTGGGGACATCAAATTCCGGCTTATTATTACGGTCAAGAAAAAGACGATTTTGTAGTAGCAAACTCCATAGAAGAAGCCTTAAAATTAGCAAAAGAAAAAACTGACAATCAGAATTTAAAAGAAACCGATCTCACTCAAGATCCGGATGTTCTCGACACTTGGTTCTCTTCGTGGTTATGGCCGATCACTGTTTTTAATGGAATATTAGAGCCTGACAATCCTGAAATCAACTATTATTACCCAACAAATGATTTGGTAACTGCACCCGAAATTTTATTTTTCTGGGTAGCACGAATGATAATTTCCGGTTATGAATATCGCAACGAAAAACCGTTTCACAACGTTTATCTGACCGGAATTGTTCGCGACAAAATGCGTCGTAAAATGAGCAAATCCTTAGGAAACTCCCCCGATCCCATCGAATTGATTGAAAAGTATGGTGCAGACGGGGTTCGTGTAGGGATGCTTTTAAGTTCACCCGCCGGCAACGATTTGATGTTTGATAAAGAGCTTTGTAAACAAGGCAGCGGTTTTGTCAATAAAATATGGAATGCGTTTCGCCTAGTAAAAGGTTGGAAGGTAGATTCAAACAAAAAACCATCTTCTACAGATTCTCTGACAATTAAATGGTATGAAAACCGTTTTCAACAAATGCTTGTGGAAATTGAAAACAATTATGATAAATACCGTATCAGCGACGCTTTAATGTCCACTTACAAATTGATTTGGGATGATTTCTGTTCCTGGTTTTTAGAAATGATAAAACCTGCCTATAGCGAATCAATTTCAGAAGAAACTTATTTAAAAGTTATCGAGTTATTCGAAGCAAATTTGAAAATTCTGCATCCTTTTGTGCCTTTTGTAACCGAAGAAATTTGGCAACAAATAGCGAAACGCGATGTTTCAGAGGCATTAATAATTTCAACTTGGCCCGAATCAAAAGTCTATGACAAAAAATTAATTAAAGATTTTGAATTCGTAATGGATGTTATTTCCGGAATTCGCAACATTCGCAAAGACAAAAACATCTCGTTTAAAGATACACTTACATTGAAAATAATTAATCGGGAAAAACTTTCTAATCAGTTTGACGGAATTATTTCCAAATTAACCAATTTGGATCAGATTGACTATGTAACTGAAAAACCGAAAGGAGCAATGACTTTTCGAGTAAAGAGTAATGAATATTTCATTCCGCTAGTTGGCGCCGTTAATCTCGATGAAGAACGCGAAAAACTTTTGGAAGAATTAAAATATGCCGAAGGATTCTTAAAAAGTGTTCAAAAGAAATTAAGCAATGAACGTTTTGTTTCCGGAGCTCCTGAAAAAGTAGTGGCTTTAGAACGTCAAAAAGAAGCAGATACTTTGGCAAAAATTGAAACTTTAAAAGCTAGTTTAAAAACGTTACAGTAAACAATCAAACAAAAATAAACGGTCTGAAATTCAGACCGTTTATTTACAATATCTTTTAATTCAAACTTAAAATCTTATTTAGCTTTTTTTTGTTCTTTAGATTTAAAATACGCTTCTACGTTTTCAATGTAAAGAATTTTAGCTTCTTCGGGTGTAATATCTCTGGTTTGAAACAATGCATTGAGTTTAAAAGCATTAATAAGTGGGTTGTCGCTTCTGGGGGAATGAGAATCATGGGTAGCCCGCTTGTAATATGCATAAAGTCGCAATAAAACATCTGCGGGAAAAGGATCGGTGTACGCATTGATTCGCTCCACTGCTTTACGAAATGCGATGTCG
This sequence comes from Bacteroidota bacterium, assembly GCA_012522045.1. Classification (GTDB taxonomy): domain Bacteria; phylum Bacteroidota; class Bacteroidia; order Flavobacteriales; family Flavobacteriaceae; genus JAAYLC01. The sequence continues at coordinate 7,142 of JAAYLC010000244.1, read as the reverse complement.
ATTTCTTCTTTATTCATCTGATTATTTTTCTGCTAAAACCGTTACTCCTCCCTTCACTTTCTGTTGAAGCGTTATGTTAATTTTGGCATCGAGCGGCAAAAACACATCTACTCTGGAACCAAATTTTATAAAACCACTGTCTTCTCCCTGAATAACCTCATCGTTCACATTTGCATAATTTACAATCCTTTTTGCCAATGCACCGGCTATTTGCCGGTAGAGCACATCGCCAAAAACTTCATTGTTTACGACCACAGTCGTACGTTCATTCTCTTCTGAAGCTTTTGGATGCCAAGCCACCAAATATTTGCCCGGATGATATTTACTGAAAACAACTTTCCCACCGACAGGATGTCGGGTTACGTGTACGTTTATTGGTGACATAAATACTGAAATTTGGAGCCGCTTGTCTTTAAAATACTCACTTTCGTACACTTCTTCTATGACCACAATTTTTCCATCAACCGGTGATAGCACGTGATTCGGATTGATTAAAAAATTTCGTTTTGGATTTCTGAAAAATTGTAGTATCAGAACCAAAAAAACCAATAATAACAAGAGCACTCCCCTTCGAATGTTTGGAGTTTCAATAAAATTATTGGCTACCACGGCAAGTCCGACGACTATAAACAACGTGAAAATGATAATCTTAAAACCTTCTTTATGAAACATAATTTGCAATTAATAAAAATGCATATACAAAAGGACTTGCATAGATAATACTGTCAAGTCTGTCATAGATTCCGCCATGTCCGGGCATAATAGTTCCACTGTCTTTAACGCCTGCCTGACGTTTAATCTTGGATTGGATAAGATCTCCGATGGTTCCAAATATCGCAATAATTACGGCCAACACAATCCAAACCCACAAGTTGTCTAACGGTTTTTCCATATATTCCGATTGGTTGGTCAAGAAATAAATCACTAAACCGGCTATAATTGCACCTGTCATGCCTCCAAAAAAACCTTCGATGGTTTTCTTTGGAGAAATTCGTTCTAACAATTTATGTTTTCCAAAACTTTTACCAATGAGATATGCAAATGTATCATTCGCCCAAATTAAAACAAATACAAAAATTATCAAATGTGGCGAAAAATCATTGTTAATGGTAGGAATTAATGTCAAAAACACAAAACCTCCGATGATGTAAAAATACGTCAGAATGTGCTTTCTGTTTTCAAATATTTGAATCTTGTTTGTCCACAGCAAATCTTTTAAAAGATAACTGTTCACAAATATTGTCAGCACCAAGAATAACTTCACTCCTTGCACCGGAAATTCATTCCACCCAATAAAATAAAATGCTAAAATCAGTACTAAATAAGCAAAAATACTAGGGACACGTACAAGTTTTACAAATTCATTCACGGTGAGAATTGCCATCATGAAAAAAAGTCCCAAAAACCATTCTCGAGAAGCGAACATCGCGAGAATAATAATCGAAACATATAACACACCGGAAATGGTGCGCAAGACAATTTCACTCATGCTTATAGATCTTCCAACAACAGTAAATATAGATTTTTAGAACTGCTTCCGTAACTCATAAAATCATCTTCGGATTCTTTAATTTTAAAATGTTGTATGGTGGTAATATTACTTGGAATGGTTCCCGAACGTTTTGTATTTATAATGCGTAGTCCGTCACTTAGTGTTTCTACTATTTGGCTTGTGGTAGCAAAAATTATCACATCTTCCGGCAAATCTCCTAACTTTTTTTCTCTCATTTGTCTGGAAGATAACATTATTTCTCCGCGATGTGCAATTAACGCTTCACAAGTTGAAAATAAAAATTTACTTTCAGCGTTGTTGGTAAAATTAAGATTAAACCCGTCAAACCGTTGCATCAATTGTTTGTCATAACAAAAGACATCTTGTTCATACCAATCGTTCTCCAGTAAAATATTGTCAAAAGCATCCAAAATTTCATTCCAATCTTCACAATAGATAAACTTTCCTCCGTTTCGTTTAAAGTTCAACATGAACTTTTCATCAGCGGGGACAGTTTCTTCCGGATAATAACTACTTTGTTCGGAGGTTTCCGATTTTTTCGTCTTGTCATCCGGCTTGTAATTTGGATTTAGCAGCCTTTTAAATAGACGCATGAAAAAGTTTTTGATAATTGATGACAATATTATATTTCCTCAAAGATAAAAAAATCTTACAGAACTATTGTAATCGAACACTTATTCATTTTCAGTACGCTCACTCGGTGTATTATTCTCAGAATTATGAGGTTCATCTGAAGAAATTGTTTCCACCGAAGATCTACTGACTAATTTAGGTTGCTCAAAAGGTCTTTCCCCGAATATTTTTTCTAAATCATCTTTGAATATAACTTCTTTTTCCAAGAGCACTTCTGCCAGTTCTGTCAACTTATCTTTATTATCTTCAAGGATTTGAATGGCTCGTTGATATTGTTCTTCGACAAGATTTGAAATTTCCTTATCAATTAACTCCGCAGTTTTCTCACTGTACGGTTTGGTGAAATTATATTCGGATTGCCCCGAACTGTCATAATATGTAAGGTTTCCGATTCTTTCATTCAATCCGTAAATGGTAACCATGGCACGCGCTTGTTTGGTTACTTTTTCCAAATCATTTAACGCACCGGTCGAAATCCGATTAAAAATCACCTTTTCGGCAGCTCTTCCGCCTAGGGTAGCACACATTTCATCTAACATTTGCTCAGGGTGAATAATCAATCTTTCTTCCGGCAGATACCAAGCAGCTCCCAAGGATTGTCCTCGGGGAACGATGGTTACTTTTACTAAAGGCGCCGCGTGTTCAAGCATCCAACTGACAGTAGCGTGACCTGCTTCGTGAAATGCAATGGCGCGTTTTTCATCGACGGTCATTATTTTATTCTTCTTTTCCAATCCTCCGACAATTCGATCTACTGCATCCAGAAAATCTTGCCTGTCAACTGCTTTTTTTCCGTTTCGTGCTGCGATTAAAGCTGCTTCATTACACACATTGGCAATATCGGCACCTGAAAAACCCGGTGCTTGTTTTGCCAGAAAATCAACATCCAAATCTTCAGCCTTTTTAATCGGACGTAAATGCACTTCAAATATTTCTTTTCGTTCTCGGATATCGGGTAAGTCCACATAAATCTGACGGTCAAATCTTCCGGCTCTCATCAATGCTTTGTCAAGCACATCGGCACGGTTGGTTGCTGCCAATACAATAACATTTGTATTGGTACCGAACCCATCCATTTCGGTCAATAATTGGTTCAGAGTATTTTCACGCTCATCGTTGCTTCCTGAAAAATTATTCTTTCCACGCGCACGACCAATTGCATCAATTTCATCAATAAATATTATAGACGGCGCTTTGTCTTTCGCTTGTTTAAACAAATCTCTTACGCGAGAGGCTCCTACACCAACAAACATTTCGACAAAATCCGAACCGGATAAAGAAAAGAACGGAACTTGGGCTTCACCTGCCACCGCTCGGGCGAGTAACGTTTTTCCTGTTCCCGGAGGACCTACCAACAATGCCCCTTTTGGAATTTTCCCTCCCAAAGAAGTGTATTTGTGAGGGTTTTTTAAGAAATCTACAATTTCCTGAACCTCCTCTTTGGCACCTTCCAATCCGGCTACGTCTTTAAAAGTGGTTTTAATATCTGTTTTTTCATCGAAAAGTCGGGCTTTGGATTTTCCGATATTGAACAATTGCCCTCCCGGTCCGCCTCCGGCACCTGCAGACATCCGACGCATTATAAAAATCCATATTGCAATCAGAATGACAAAAGGCAACATTCCGATAAGAATATCTCCCCACAAATTGGTCTCGGTGTGCCATTCCATTTTTGTGGTGAGATCATTTTCTTCTTTTATTTGTCTGAATGAATTTTCAAAGTTTTGTAAATCTCCAAATTCAAACTGAAAATCAGGTTTTTCTTGAGAAGAAGTCAGCAAGGAAGGTGTGGTGACTCCCGAATCATCATCTTTTTTGGCTTCATCAGTCAAAAATATTTTGGCTATTTTCTTGTTGGTGATGACCAAAACTTTACGAACCTCACCTTTTTTTAGGTGTTCTTCAAATTGTGCTTGATTCGTTTTTCGGGGTTGATCCCACCCGCCTCCAAAAAATTGGATTCCAAAAAACAATAAGATTATCGCTGCGTAAATCCAATAATAATTTGGTCTTGGTTTACGAGGTTCTTCTTTTTTATTATTCTTATTTTGTCCCGCCATATTTGGGTGTATAATCTTAATTAATGGTTTCTATTTTTACTGTTTTCGCATCTCCCCACAATCCTTCAATATCATAAAACTCACGAATGTGACGCTGAAATACGTGAACAACTACGTGCACGTAATCCATTAAAATCCATTCGGCATTGTCGGTTCCTTCCACATGCCATGGTTTTTCCTGGAGCGTTTTACTGACGGTTTTCTGAATTGAGTTTACAATAGCATTGACGTGCGTATTGGATGTCCCATTGCTGATTATAAAATAATCGCAAACAGTATTTTCTATATCACGAAGATCGAGAATTTGAATGTCCTGACCTTTTACATTTTCAATTCCATGGATTATTTGAGTGATTAGTTGATCTGTTTCTTTTTGATTTTTTTGCATTAATTATTTTCCTTTTCGATTTGGCAAAGTTATTACATTTTTGCTTTCTTGACACATTGAAATGCAACTCTATTAAACTTCTGATTAAACGTCATGAACATAATCAAACTTAATGCCATCAATTCTACCAATTCCTTTTTAAAAGAATTGATAAAAAATCAATCGGTTCCGGATGAAACCATCGTCATTGCCGAACATCAAACTTCGGGACGGGGTCAACGTGGGAACTCATGGTATTCAACTGCATCGGAAAGTATAACATTCAGTATTTACAAAGAGTTCAACAGCTTAACTGCTGAAAATCATTTTAAAATTGCCATGGCGGTTTCCTTGGCTTTGATACGTGAATTTGAAAACTGTAAGATTCCACAATTAAACATTAAATGGCCTAACGACATTCTGTCAGACCGTAAAAAAATCGCCGGAATTTTAGTGGAAAATACACTTATTTATAAAAACATCACCCATGCAGTCATCGGAATTGGCATCAACGTCAATCATGACTCCTTTCCGAATCTGCCACAAGCAGGTTCTTTAAAATCGCAAGGAGGGAAAAAAATCGACAAGGAAAAGTTACTCCATCAATTGATTTCCGGGTGTCTCGTGCATTTAAATCAAATGGAAACAAGACCTTTTTCGCATTTGCAAAAACAATATGAAAAGCATCTATTTCAAAAAGACAAAATTTCTGTTTTTGAGACTATAGCAGACGGAGAACGTTTTAACGCCATCATCCGAGGAGTTAACAGTAGCGGATTTTTAATGATCGAGACCTCATCCGGTTTTTTGAAACAGGTAGGACTAAAAGAACTCCGTCTTTTATATTAAATTATAGTTTTTGCAAATTGTCAGTCAATTTATCCATAAATTTAGAAAGCGGACTTTTTGCCATAATTGCCATCATTGCATTTAGTTTGCCGTCAAACAGCAATTCTATAGACGCTTCATTTTCAGACACTTCTTGAATATTTCCGGTAATCGTAAATGGAATATTATCGCTTACAGAACCGAGCACTACCTTGTTTGGTTTTTGAATTTCTTTTAATTCTAGTGCGATATCGGGCATCCCTTTTAAAGCAAAAACGAAACTTTTATCGCTTAGCATTTCAAATTTTGTGGTGTTTTCCGGCATCAATTTTTCAAAATTGGATACATTTCCCAAGAAGTCACACAATGCATCGGCAGATTTTTGAACCTGAACTCTTTTACTGTTTAATTTCATAGCTTTTCATTTTTAAGATTTATTTTCCCCAAGTATCCGGATGCTCCCTCCATGTGGCGAGAAGTTTCATTTCATCTTCATTGATATATCTTGACTTTTCAGCTTCTTTCAGCAAGGCTTCATAATTGCTTAAGGTATGAAGTTCCACATTTTTTTGTTCAAAATTTTGTTTTGCTTTGTCAAAGCCGTAACTAAAAATAGCAAACATCCCTTTTATTGTTGCATTTGCTTCTCGAAGCGCATCAACCGCTTGCAAACTGCTTTTTCCGGTACTCACAAGATCCTCAATCACCACCACCTGAGTATTTGCCTGAAGATAGCCTTCTATTTGATTTTTTCGACCGTGACTTTTAGGTTCCAGTCTTACATAACAAAAAGGAACATTCAAATAATCGGCAACAAGTGCACCGATTCCGATAGCACCGGTTGCAATTCCGGCAATCATCTCAGGTTTCCCATAAACCATTTCGATTTGCTTGGCGAGATTTTCTCTAATATAATTCCGAATTGGCGGATAGGAAAGAATAATCCTGTTATCACAATAAATAGGCGATTTCCATCCTGAAGCCCATGTAAAAGGATTTTGAGGTTGCAATTTTATTGCATTAATTTGCAATAATAATGCAGCAGTTTTTTGCGCTGTTTCTTTATTTAAAGTCATGCTGCAAATGTATAAAGTTTTCGTTAAAGATATTCCTATAATTCTATCAACGCAAAAAAAGATAGACGCTAACTATCACTCCATCCCGTTAGAACAAGTACGAATAAAGAAAATAATAAAATCTTTATACTCGGGCAAAGTTGCTCATATCAACATCTACCACAAAAATCCTGAAAAGTTAGAATATCTACTTCGAAAAAAACTTAAATCCGTTGAAGCTGCCGGTGGCGTAGTGTATAATGAAAATGGAGACGTGTTGTTTATCAGACGGAATAAAAAATGGGATTTACCAAAAGGAAAAATTGAAAAAGGAGAATCATTTGAAGAAGCTGCGGTTAGAGAGGTCATAGAAGAAACCGGAATTCAGGATGTGAAACTTAAAAAATTTTTAATGACTACTTACCACATTTTTAAAAGGAACAACAAATTCCGATTAAAAATCACGCATTGGTATGAAATGTACAGCAACTACAACGGAATATTTACTCCACAGTCGGAAGAGGGAATAAAAAAAGTACGCTGGAAAAATCAGGAAAAAACTAAAAAAGCGCTTAAAGATTCATATGAAAACATTAAACTTCTCTTTGAAGATTAATTTATTTTCGCTCTGAAAAACAGCGCTTTAAAAAATAAGAACGAAGTTTTATTCAATTATTTAATAAGCT
>JAAYLC010000083.1 GCA_012522045.1 Bacteroidota bacterium | reverse complement strand
CTTTTACCCATTCCAAGTTTTGGGAAAAGAGTTTAAATATTCTAAGTTTTTTATTATAGTTTTTACTTATCAAATCTCAATTTTATCAATCTCTTTCATCAACATATCTGTTTCACTCAATGCCACAATAATTTTCTGATAATGCAAAATATCATCAAACTCCAAAGTTCTTCCTCGACGGTCTTTTAGCCATTTTTGGGCGGGGTGATAACCACCAATGTAAAACTCCCATGCTGTTAATGGCACGTTGTCAAAATATTGCTCATCATTGATGTAAACTTTGCCGTGAGTTGCGTTATCTGCAACATAACCAGGACTTCCTTTTGTGATTTTACGGCTGACGATATTATCTCCGTCTATTGGATATTGCGTAATGTATTGCTCAACCGTTGGACTTTCCAATAAATGGATTTGGCGTATTTCGCCACCTAATTTTACCAATTGCCAAAAGGTGTCTGCATCTTTTGGGTATGGCACTCTCGGGAAATCTATTTTTAAAAACTCTTTGTATTTCTCTCTGTATGTTGGCGAATGTAAAACCGCATAGATATAATCTAAAATGTCAATTGGGGCAAAGGTGTTTTCGGTGGTTTCTTTCTCGTTGGTGAAAGTTAAACCTAATTTTTCAGCAATTTGATTTACAATTTCAGCGTTTAGATTGGGTTTTCTTTCTTCTGATTGATCAATGGTTTGTTGTCCACTCGTTTGTTGTCCACTCGTTTCTGGGTAAAGATATAGAGGAAAAGTAGAAGTTATTTCACTTGTTCTATTTGACACATACGAACTTTCAATTATTTTATCAGTAATAAATGCGTGTACATAATTGTCACCTGTTTTGAATTGTTTGCAAAGAGTTAACCCTATATTTTTACCAAGTGTGAAGTGTTGCATAACCTTTCTTACTGTTCGCCAAACCAATTTATCTTCATAAAAGACAAAACGATTATCAAAAGGTCGATATGAAATTGGCTTGATATACTTACTTAAATCAGTTTCGTTTTTTATATTATCGTAACCCTGCAATATATCCCAACCTGTCTTTTTCCTAACTTTGAATTCTTTATGTAAAAACTCTGCATCTCTAGGTGAAGATTGAAATTTTTTATAAAATTCTAATAATTCCGCTTTATTTTCTTGAATAACAAAATCATCGTGTGCAGTGGTTAATCCAACTCCATTAACTAAGAATAAATCATTTACTTGAAATCCCTTATCGTAAGATGCTTTTACTTCAAAATCTTTTGGCACCATAAAATACATTGGTGCTACATTTGGCAATTCATTAAATTCAATAGTTCGGATTGAGTTTTCATTGAGAAAATCGTATTTAAAATCACGTTTCCCATACAAATCGTAATGAAATACCTTGCCTAATTCGTTGGCTTTCTTTTTGCCTGTTTTTACAAAAATGTTAATTGATACACCTTGCATAATGTCAAAAACATTTTGGTCTGGACTGCCATCAGGTGCTGTTTCTTTTTTCTTACTGTTGCCGTGTAAATCAATGGTGTAAATTTTATCATAAGTTTTCAGCAAGTGCCAACGCATTCCCCTAAAAGTCGGGTTGTCTAAAAATCCGTGAGGATTAATGTATGCTAAAACACCACTTCCGTTTTTCTCAATAAAATGTTGACCATAACGCAAAAACTTTACATAATCATCATTTATCCATTTTGGGTTTCGTTCCTTTAATTTTTCTTTTCCGCCTGGTTCTTTTTTGTAATCATCCATTAGGCTCATAATCCATTCGCCTTTATTGGCACTTTCTCCGCTATATGGCGGATTTCCAATCACACACATTACTGGTGTGTCTCGTTTGATGTGATTGGCTTCATTGGCTTCTGTACTTAACCAATTGGCAAATAAAGTTCCTGTGTCTTGGTGGTATTCTTCTAAACTGTTGGTAAGGTAAACTCTAAATCGTTGGTTTGTTGTTGGTTTGTAGCCTGTTTCTGTTAAAAGCAAATCCAAATTCAGGTGTGCCATTGCATAACTCGCCATTAGCAACTCAAAACCATTTAAGCACGGCAATAAATGCGTTTCTACATAATTGCTCCAAATGCCTTGTTGTCCTTGAAATTTTTTGTGAATATGTTTTACCACTTCTGCCAAAAAAGTCCCTGTTCCTGTGGCTGGGTCAAGAATTTGTACTTTGTGTACTTCTTGCTCCATTTGTTTGTAACCTGTTGCCGAACGTTTATCTGCGGTTTGGGTATTTACTTTTATGGTTGTTTTACTGGTGTCGGCAAGTCCTTGCGGTAAATCAAATTCCGTTTTTAGAATGTCATCAACTGCCCGAACAATGAAGTTTACAACAGGGGCAGGCGTGTACCAAACGCCACGAGATTTACGCAATTTCGGGTCATATTCTGCCAAGAACGTTTCATAAAAATGGATAATTGGGTCTTCCATTTTTGTAGATTTTCCGTAATTTTTCAGAATTTCTTCTACGTTACAGGCTAAGAATATTTCTGCCAAATTTTCTACAATCCATTTTATACGGTCGTCAATATCGGGTCCAGCAATGTAACCGAATAATTTTCTTAAAAACGGATTTGATTTTGGAATCAGTTCAGCCGCTTCTTGTCTGCTAAACGTTTGTAAAGTTGGGTCGTGCAATCGTGCTGCAAACATTCCATACGCAATGGTTTGCGCATAAACGTCTGCAAATCCTCTAGGTGTAATATCGTGAATTAGAATTTCCTTGAAAGCTTGTTTTTGTTCGCGAAGCGTACTGTTTTGATAATTTTCTTCATCACTTATCAGCGCATTTCCAATCACATCAGAAAGAAGACGTGCTTTTCCCGCCATCATTTTTGCTAATTTTTTTGGACTTTTTATGGTCTGCCCGATGTGAACACAAAAGTCTTTGATAAGATTTTCAAAGTTGCCAAAGTTCTCAGGTAAAGGTTTTATTCCTTTGTCCGTGATTTCTGCAATTGAAATTTTGGTAACAAATTCGCCTTCTCGGTACAGATGAAAGTTAATGTAGTCTGTGAAAATCAAATTGTTTAGAGAAGCTTTGTATCGGTCAAACTGCTCTTTGTTACCTGCTTTTCTTGTTCCGTCAAGGTCTTTGTCGCCAATGTCTTTCGCTTCAATAAATCCAACAGGAATATCTTTTTTGGTCAAGATATAGTCAGGAGCACCGCAAGATTGTCTTTTCGGTTCGTTGGTTGCTCTTATTTCAGGCACTAAACTTTCCAATAACTGTTGTAAGTCGCCTCTAAAAGTATGCTCCGTTGCATTCCCGAGTTTGTATCTCTGATTTATATTGTCAATGTATTTTTCTATTGTCATTTTCGCTAATCTCTATTTTCATTTCAAAGTTAATCTTCTTTCTACGTGTTAAGAAAATTTAGCTCTTTTGTTTTTTAGTTTTGGCTTTAGCGATTGGAAAAAAACAAATGTGCTAAATGTGCGGTGGGTTTTTTGTATGTTGCACAACGTTTTTGGGCTTTGCGAGGGAGCGGAAATCGAAGCACTTCACTGTCAACCAAACAGAAACTTTGATAAATGCACAAAGCTTGATTTAACCACTGATCCGCCACTTTTGGGTAGCTGCTGTTATAGGCTGGGCTTTGTTTTCTTTCAATCGTCAACGTAATTGTTTTACTATTAGCTGTTTCCAATTTGTTTTATTTTTTGTCTTAGTCTCTCAGCTTTGGTCATTAATTCTTTGAAATATTCCGCATCTTTTTCTATTTCTTTAAAATGTTTTCCTAAAATCTCTCTCTTGTTTAATGTGTCATACAATTCTGCCCTGTTGTAAATAATTCCAAATCGGTCTTCATCAATGTTATTAATATTTTTTTCAATTTCAGAAATTAGCATTTCTCTAAACTCAATTTTGTCGAATTCCATATCAAGCAATAAACCACAAGCTCCATCTATTTCATCAAAAAAATTTGAAGTCAAAGCGATTCTAATTATTTCTTTGGTTGAAGGATATGGAAAGCGTCTTAAACCAATTCCATCATCATCAGTGTCAAATAACTCGAACAGGTATTTTTCCCATTTTTGATTGGTCGTTTTGTCAATAAAAAGTTCACACTGCCATCCTGAACTTTCGTTGAGTGGTGTTAGTCGGCTTAACATTTTTTCAACTAAATCCTGGTCTTCTATGAAAATTCGGTCAGTCATTAATTTCTGTCTATAGTTTTGGTTTACTTTCAGGGTTTTTAGCCTTGCCCATAACGTGCCGCGTATTGGCGATGGGCGGGATTTTTAGCACTGAACTTTAATCGAAGAACAGAAGTTGAATTTTGCACTTCCGTTGATACGAAGCCGTTCAGCCCGCCTATTGCCAATACGATGTGCCTGTTGCACAACTTCCTCCAAATATAGTTAAAGATGGTTTATTTACTGAATTAAAGACATAATATTATTGTATATTAGT
>JAAYLC010000024.1 GCA_012522045.1 Bacteroidota bacterium | reverse complement strand
CTTTAAAGCCATTAATTATAGTATCATAAAGTTGACATATCCTATCCTAAACTTGAAATTTCAAAACATCTAGGTTATATTAAATAAAGATAGGTTATTTCAATATTTATCCACCAAATAAACAAGATAAGTAACTTTAAGCACTAAGAGAATAGTTTCCTATTTACATACAAATAATCCCCGGCACAGAAAAGTGTGCCAGGGTAGTTCATTCACGGGAATTTAATTCGAGGAGGTCTTTTATGCCGCTAATTACATATGGAGTAAGGCATAACTGGTATGAATCCTTTAACTTTACAATTAATCGCCCACAGGGAATGCCTTATGGAATGCCAATCTATACTTTTCTTCATTTTTTAAGTAATTTTGATTTTCTTTACCATGGAGAAAAAATCATTGTTCCAAAATTTTCATTCATACTTTTTGATGAACATACTCCTCAATGGTTTCATAGCGCTATTCCAAGCAGACATGATTGGTTCCATGCTACCAGCGAAATCAGGCAAATCTATGAATCCGTCGGGTTGCAGACAAACCGGCTGTATCACCTGACAGACGGACGTTTCATAACGAACTTAACGTTTGAAATTGAAGCTGAATATTATAGCAATCGCAAATATAAGATGGAATTATGTGACCTTAAAGTACAAGAACTACTCATTTTTTTATCCAGGAATATCCATTCAGATGAAATAAACCCTTTAATAAACCAAGCCACCGTAGTAGCTCTAACAAAACTGCGAACAACAATTACTGAACAATATTTCAAGCACTGGGATATTAAAACGATGGCTTCTTTAATCAATTTCAGTCCATCATATCTTCACAAGGTATATCATAGCTACTTTGGAATTTCGCCGTATAATGATTTAATTCTTATAAGAATCCAACACGCAAAAAATTTATTAAGCGAAACTCAGTTACCAATTGTAAAAATCGCAAGTGACGTGGGCTACAACAATTTAAATCACTTTATTCGTCAATTTAAAAGTTTCACTGGTGTTTCTCCAAGCCTTTACCGGAAAATGTATTATAAAAAATAGTGTTATCATTTGTAGATAGGCACATTTCATGAGAATTTTATCACCTCGCCGGATATAACCTTTGAAAAAAGCACAGCATATTCAAAAATATGTAAAACAGAACTGCTTACACGCAATTCATGTATGTGAACTGGAAAAGCCCTGATCCAATCTTGAACATTTCGATTATAGAATTTACATATTTTGAGCGGTATTCCGGAGCAACCACCTTGAATACTAAGATTTAAAACATGGCAGCAATTCTACAAGCACGTTTATATGCTTCGGTCAAATAGTCAATCGGATCCATTTTCGCATATATATCGTTTTCGTGACGCCCAGGCTTCGACGCGCGGGTCAATTCCAATGTAAGAAAAGAATCAAACCCACACTTTTTTAAGCGATCTACATTATATTTCCAATCAGCAATTCCATCAAAAGGAAGTAGGTGTAAATCATCCAGCCATGTAATTCTTCCATCATAATCACGTATACCTAAATTATCGTTTAAATGTGTAGCGATCAGCTTGCCGCCAAAGCATGAAAGCATGTCCTTTGAACGGTTATAACACATTTCATGGCCGGAATCCCAACAGAAACCTACATATTTGTTATCTTTAAATGCGTCCATAAGTGCAACTAGATATTCTTCTCCTTCTGTATTTTCAAAAGCTATCTGTATACCTCCCCTTTCAGCAGCATCTATAACACATCCAAAGCGCTCAATACCAATGTTCGTAGGATTATGTTCCTCGAAGCCTATAAAAGCATGAACTATCATAATTGGAATTTCAGCCTTTTTACAAATTTCAACACAGTTTAATAGTTCATTAATAGCTGATTCACCTTTTTCATTATCTTCAACCCACATATAATTACACTTAGTGAAAGGAGCATGAAGAGACTGAAAAGTCATTCCATATTTCTTTGCAATTCTTGCGCAATTCAACGTCTCCTCATCACTTTCATATCCAATAAAAAAGCCATCAAATCCAATCATTGCAAAAGTTTTTATTTGCTCTTCATTAGTCATTGAAAATGACTTGGATGTACCTAAACACAGCTTTCTTCTAAACATTAACATTCCTCCATTTGCATCTAAAAATTTTAGTGATTAGTTTTAAACATCGAACAAATACAGCACTTATAAAGAACCCTTGAAACCAGCACGACAGGGTCAATGCTGGGTCTACCCATGTTTTGGCTGTACAAGTCTTCTACAAATTCATATATTTTGTTCCAATTCACGCTGCGGTCTATTTTCCGCAGCAGATGATTCTTTGGAACCAATCCTTCTATATCTGTTACAGCTACTTCTTTTCTCCCGTCTTCATGCTTTATAATCATCTTCATCACCTGCCTCTATTTTACCATAT
>JAAYLC010000149.1 GCA_012522045.1 Bacteroidota bacterium | reverse complement strand
TTTAACAAATACGACACAACAAACGTCTGCAGGAGGTTATTTAAGAATTGAAGCCAATGGCTCTGTGACTACTCCGCTTATAGATTTCAGTGTTTTAGATGCAATTTTATTTGATTTTTCAATGACCTCATTTGGGGGAAATAGCGAACAGGGGCTGCAAGTTTCCATTTCGGAAGACGGAGGCAGCACTTTTACAGCTTTGGATACATATACAGTACCTGCAACAACCAATTATGATAGCCACACTCAATTTATCGATCTTTCAAGCATTAACAGTACAGACGGAATGATTCGGGTCTCCTTAGTTCCCGGCACAAGCAATTCTCACGTAGTGCGTTTTAGAGATATGAATATCACAGAATTTTCAGGTTATTTTTATAGTAATGGCTGGTCTCCTGCCAATCCGGAATTAATTTCTACTGTTGCCGATGATGTTTATGTAGTACAAGGAACTGTCGATATTTTATCAGATTTGAACTCAAAAAACTTTAAAGTTCTCGACGGTGCTACCGCTAATATTTATGCGGTATTAACGGTTGCCGAAGATCTTCATATCAACGGAAACTTACGTTTTATAAGCGGACCTTCAGGCATTGGTGAATTAGCCGAAATGAGTCCAAGTTCCAATATTTACGGACACGCAGAAGTTCAAATTTATTCCAGTAACAGACGTGCGTATCGGATGGTGAGCAGTTCTGTAACCACCACCACTTCTATTCACAATAACTGGCAAGAAGGGGCGGTAAGCAATACGGATGACCCGACTCCAGGATTCGGTACACACATTACCGGAACTTTGATTGATCAGCAGGACGGTTTTGATGCAACTGCCACCGGAAACCCTTCTATGTTTGTGGTTGATATTCCTAATCAAGAATTTATATCTATCGACAATACCGATGTAAATATTTTAACCGCGGGAACACCTTATCTCATGTTTATCAGAGGCGACAGAAGCATTGATTTAACAAACAATACTTCTCAAAGTTCAACAATTCTTCGTGCATTTGGAGAATTACAACGCGGTGATATCAACATGAATTACCCCGCAATGCAAGCCGGAGAATTTGCCATGTTCGGAAATCCATATCAAAGTTCCGTAGATGTAACGCAAGTTTTTGCTGCTTCTGATTCTATCAATACCGCGCATTATTATGTCTTTGACCCCAATTTAGGAACCAATGGTGCTTATGTTACCGTAGATTTAACCACAGGATCTGGAACAAACACCTCCGGTTCGCCTGCAAATGAATATCTACAGCCGGGACAAGCAGCACAATTTGCTACAATACAAAATGGCAGTCCCGTTATAAAATTTGCTGAAGATTTTAAAGCACCTGGGAATCATACTCCTACCAGTGCACAAAGAATGACTGCAATGAATATGATTACATTCCAATTATTTACAACCGATAATTTTAATAACGGACAACCGCTTCACGATAGTTTCGGAATCCTGTTTTCGTCAAATTACACCAATGATGTTGATTCGACAGACGCATTAAAACCAATGAATTTTAATGAAAATATGGGATTAAACGTAAACGGACATTTAATCAGTTTGGAGCGAAGAGCCCTGCCTGTTGCCGGAGAGATGTTCCAAATTCACACTTCCGGATATTCAACTCAAAATTACACTTTCAAAATGATGATTGACGGGTTGGAAAATGTTGCAATCAGTTTATATGATGCTTATGAAAATACTTATACACCATTGCTTAGTAACGATGTCATTACCTATAGCTTTGAAGTTTCCGAATCGGATGTAAACAGCATGGCAGAAGACCGATTCACAATAATCGTGGAAGACTTACTAAATGTAAATTCTTTTGAATCTTCAAACATTCGAATTTATCCAAATCCAATAGTCTCCGATTCATTTACCATTATGGCTCCTAATCGAGCAGGAAAAAATGCAACTGTTTCTGTAATTGATATGTTGGGACGCACTGTTTATTCAGATGTTCATACTTTTGCTGACAATACAGTAACTGTTGATGTCAACCAAAATATGAACGAAGGCATCTATATTGTTAAACTTGAAGTTGACGGAGAGACTCAAACTTTCCGAGTTATCAAAAGATAATATCAAGTCACTTTATTGATAAAAAAAAGCTTGAGAGAAAACTCTTTCAAGCTTTTTTTTAATTTTAGATTTTAAGTTCAATTTATTTTTAGAAGTGTTTTTCTCATCTTTGCATTAAAATATTTTCTGTGCAACGCATCATTCTTACTATATTTTTACTGATTTCTACATTTTCATTCGGTCAATTCGGATCACTATCTGATCAAGCTGAAATCAGCATTCTCACCATTGAACCCGGTAAACACTTATATGACAAGTTTGGTCACAGTGCCTTCCGTATAAAAGATTCTCTTTCCGGGGTGGATGTGGTATTCAATTACGGAGTCTACGATTTTAACACACCTAATTTTTATCTGAAGTTTGCCAGAGGAACTATGATGTATGAATTAGGTGTCACTTACTATTCTTCATTTTTAGAAAATTATAAAGCTGAAAACCGCGGGATCACAGAGCAGCAGCTAAATCTTACAAAAGAAGAAAAACAAGCAATTTCTGATTTTTTATGGAACAATGCATTGCCGGAAAACAAAAAATATCGGTACGATTATTTTTATGACAATTGTGCTACTAAAATCCGCGATGTTCTTCTGTTCACTTTAGACAATCGCCTTGAATACCACGATGATTATATTGATACAGAATATACTTTAAGACAGCTCATACAGAAAAATCTACACCCAAACAGTTGGGGAAGTCTGGGGATAAACCTTGCGCTTGGTTCTGTTATTGACCGTAAAGCTTCTCCTATGGAATATCAGTTTTTACCGGATTACGTATATCGCGCTGCGAAACATGCCACTATCACCCACAATGGGAATACGGAACCGCTTGTAAAAGAGGAACGTGTCTTATTTGAAAGTACTCCAACAACAACCCACTTTTCATTTTTTAGCTCGCCCCTATTTATCTTTAGTCTTGTTTCACTAATTATTATCGGAATTACTATTCATGACTTGAAAAGAAGACGTAGAAATAAAGTATTAGATGTGCTTATTTTTACAGTTACCGGAATCCTTGGATTTTTTCTGCTTTTTTTGTGGTTTGCAACAGATAACACAGCGGCAGCATATAATTACAATTTGTTATGGGCATTTCCTTTGTCACTGTTTGCTGTTTTTTATGTAGTAAAAAAACCGCTTGGAAATAAGATGAAAAAATACTATTTAATGCTCATTCTTATGCTTACGCTTCTGTTTCTCCATTGGATGACAGGCGTACAACAATTTGCAATTGGGTTACTTCCTGTTTTTATTGCATTATTTTTCAGATACCTGATAGTGCGAAGATATTTTTAAGAAACTTCCCTTAAAATTGACAGAAAATTTATTTATTGTCCTCTAAAAAAGACAATGGTACTCAGCGTTTTAAGCACAATAGATAAATCGATAAACAATCCGCGGTGTTTGATATAATACAAATCGTATTGAATTTTTTCTAATGCATCATCCTCACTGGCTCCGTATTTTGCATTCACCTGTGCCCATCCTGTAATTCCGGGTTTAATCACGTGGCGCACCTCATAAAAAGGAATTTTTTCAGACAAACTCGTAACAAACTCAGGACGTTCCGGTCGCGGACCAATAATACTCATATGTCCTAACAGTACATTGATAAATTGCGGTATTTCGTCCAATCTGCTCAATCGTAAAAATCGACCGAATTTTGTGATTCGCGCATCTCTGACTTGAGCAAACTGAGCGCCGTCTTTTTCTGCATCCACAACCATACTTCGAAATTTGTAGAGGCGAAATGGAACGCCATTTTTACCCACACGGGTTTGATGATAGAACAAAGGGCCTCTATTACCTAGTAAATTTCCTATTAAAACAAAAGGCAACAAAAGCATTAAGCCTAATAAACCGACCAAAGAAAACAACACGTCTAATACCCGACTGAAAAAAAGATACAATTTATTGTTATTGCTTCTGCTAAAAGGGAAATAAATATAAAAATCCCGTTCTACTTCCTTAACGGGAATTCGTCGCATCATTTCTTCATAGACTTGAACATAATCCCGAATAGGCACTCCTTTTTCCATCAATTTCATCAACTCACGAGTCAATTCTTTAGTCATTCCTCCATCGGTTGGTGCTGCAACCACAATTTCGGAAATCCGCCACTCAATGATTCGATCTTCAATATCTTGAATTTGTAAAAAAGGGATTTTCAACTTTTGCAAACTCGTGGGTTTTTGATCTTTTGCCGTATCATAAAATGCCACCACTTTAAAATTTGGGTCGGCACCTTGAAGAAAGCTGCAAATTTCTTCGGAATGATTTGAATCTCCTACGATCAGAATTCGCTTATAAAAACGCGGTGCAGAAATCAGCGAATTATACAGAAATCGAGATATTAAAAGTCCGGTGATAATTGCCAACCAAAAGAAAATAATCTCCATCCTGTTCGTAGGCAACATGGGTGTGTAATATGGTGTCAGGATGTAACACAATACTGTGACCGAGACTGCTAACACAATATTTTTTACTACAATTCCCAATCTGGAAATCCGATGAATATCATACAGTTCAAATACTGCCGAAAAAACCAGTAAATAAGTAAGTAAAACAACCATCCAAAGAAAGTCGTTTACTGCAAAATTGATATAATCAAAAGAAAAAAATTCTCCTACAAGAAACAGTGTTAGAACCACCATCAAAACATCGAGAACGCGTAAGAGTATTTTCCGTTCTGATATCTCAAAGTGAATGGTATTTGGACTCACTTTAGTATTTTTTTGTTGTATCGTCGCTTCTCGCACGGCATGACACGATTGGTTAGTTAAATTTTTTTGAGGGGAATGTTAATGCAAATATAAAAAATAGATTTTGAGTTTAAAGGTTAAATCAAAAATAAAACTAATTTACTTAAAATCAGTCGATTAATTAACCATTTTTTATTATTATGTAATTTATTCGTCATTAATTACATTTTGGAATACTCACGCCATTCAGCACACCCTATCCTTTATAGGGTTGCTTTTATGGGACAGTATTTTTCATTATAACTCTATCACCCCTCATTGGAAACGTTTGTCTGAGTCGATATCATCGTATTTTTAAAATATTATTTCGGTCTATTCTACAAATTCTTATTTCAGCACCTCATTCCATTTGTATTTTACCACTTCCCAATCATAAGATTCAACTTGTTTACGAGCCTGATTAGCGATTTGCTGAGATTTTTCAGGATTAGAAACCAAATCCGTTATCGCATCTGTCATCGCCTGTACATCTTTGGGCGATATTAAGATTCCGGTTTTATTTTTCTCTATCAAAAACGGAAGTCCCCCTACATCCGTAGATACAACCGGCAACCCCAATGCCATTGCTTCTATAACTGAAATAGGCGTGTTGTCGAAATTGGTAGTATTGATAAAAACATCATATTCTTCCGACAGTTTATGCCATGCTTTTTTATCGAGAAGACCGGTGAAGGTAACGGGGAGTCCTTTATCTTTGGCGATTTTCTCACAATTTTCCATACTTCCTTTGTCGGGACCAACCATGCATAAAGTTACATCTTTCCCTTCCTTTTGAAGTTTTTCGACTACTTGAAGTGCCATTTCGGGATTGTATATGGATGCAAACGAACGAACCCACAACAACCGATAAGTCACCCGTTCACGCTTTTTGAAAGAATAATTTTCAAGCGGAATGGTGTTGGGTATATAAATGAGATTCTGAATGTTTTTATTTTTGAAGGCTTCAAATAAATAAGCCGAAGGAGCTACATTTTTATATGCGTTTCCAAATAAAATTTCACATTGTTTTTTGCTTTTTTCTAAACGTTCTGGCAAATTTCCTCCACGAAGAATCGGAATGTAAGGTATATTAAATTTTCTACATAAAAATCCGACAATTACTGCATAATAAAAATTAATTGTACTGTAGGTGTCAATAATGACCACATCAGCCCAATTTTTATTGCGAACAACGGTCTGAAGCATATCAGCCATTCGTTTTATTTTATTCTTTTTATCGGAGACTGCTTTTACCTCATACCCTTCTTTCCTGAAGAGTTCCGGAAGGATGTCTGCCGAAGTTGGTGACAGCCCGTGTTTGAGCAGTTTGTTTCCTACGTAGAGTACTTTTTTTCTCGCTGACATAATTTATATTTAACAGACTCAATGCATAAAGAAAAGCCGGGGCGGCAATTCGCATGGAAGAGTGCATAATGGTTAAAAGCCAAAATAAAATAAATGGATAAAAGTAAATATTTTGTCTTCCTTGTAATTTTGTAATAATGGGCGCAAAAATCAAGGTAAGTAATGCCAAAATACCAAAAAGCCCATGTTCGGAAAACATTCGAGAAACTTCATTGTGTGTAGCCACAGTATTTCCCAATTCTTCTTCAAAATACCCTTTGACCCGCCCCACGCCCAAACCAAATACAGGATTGGTTTTAAAAGCATCGATTTCTGCTTCCATCAAATCTGCTCGTACGGTAGTAATATCTTCTTTCTCCCTACCCAACGAATCTTTATTTGTATAACGATTGGTAATCATTCCCCCGGTTCGTGCCTCACTAGCCCCCCACAGCGCCACCGCTCCAAATACAATCAGTAGAACTCTTGCAGTAACGAATGCTTTTCTTTTTATATTTACTACAAAAAAATAAATTCCTATAAACACCACAGCACAGGCTATTCCCGTAATAACACCGCCTCGGGAAAAAGTCAATAAGGCTCGATAACCCATCAACGCCATAAACAACATCATCGTTCCGTGTACTAAGAGGTTTTTATAAGGAATAAAAAATCTAGTAAGCAATATAAAGAATCCCAATCCCAAAACCGTGGAAACCTGATTTCCTGAAAATCCGCCGGAAGCTGCTGCATTTGAAGCCGCAGATGTAAATATATCGCGATTGGAAGGCGTATGAAGAATAATATAAATCGTCATCGCAATAAGCGGATAAACGATATAATCCAAAATTTTTAAAAACTTAGAAAAACTTATGGTACGCCCGAAACAAAATACGGCGGCAATGCTCAAAGCAAGGGGACCGCTAATATTAAACATGACAGCTTTTCGGAAATTCAAATCGAATGACAGGTCATCATATGCCACCAATATTCCGGGTATTAAAAGCAATAAATAAAGTACGTAGGGGACTGCATTCTTTTTAAATCCGATGTACAAAAAACCCAGGACTGAAAATCCGATAACCATATATTTCCCCGTTTCCCATAGAGGAGCAGCTTTGGTCATTCTTAAAAACACTTCTGCACCTGTAAAATAACCGGCGGCAAGCAAGACATTCAGAAATTTATCTTGCTCCTTAATGACTTTCCACACTAAATATCCGAAAGCAGCAAAGAAATACAAAACCATCAGATTTCTGTTTACAGAAGCCGCAACACCAATCCCAATGTGAAGCAGGATTGTATACAAAGGTTTTATTGTAGATAGAAAGTCTCTGATAACTACTTGATATTAATTAAGTATCTCTGTCAAAATTCGATGTCGATAATGAGCAAAGGTAAAACTATTTGCTATTTTATATATTTCACTTGCTTTATTTATGAATTCATTTTCAGGAGTTTTAGAAATCTGAATCAATAATTCATGAATTTTTTCCGAAGTACATGGAGTTATTAAATATCCATTTTCAGAATTAACGTATTGTCCGATGCTCGACACTTCCGAAACCATGGGAATACACCCAAAATTAGCAGCTTCTGCAATAACTTTGGGAAACCCTTCTGAATCTGAAGGCAACATAAAAAAATGAGCTTGCTTGTACAATTCAAAAACTTTTTCACGTTCTAAAAATCCGTGAAAACGAACCGGCAATCTGTGTTTTTCAACTTGTGATTTATAAACTTCTTTTTTAGGACCGTCGCCCACCAAGTGTACTTCTTTGATAAAACTTCGATTTTCCGTGGCAGTCAACGCATCCAAAATTCTTTGAACGCCTTTGGCATCTTCCAAACGCCCTACAAAACAAAAAGTAAACGGCGGTTTAAATGTTTTATTTCGGGTAATTTCCGCTCCTTCTTTATGCTCCGCTAATGTCAAACACGGATTTTCAAACGTATAGCAATGTGCAGGCTGTCCCGGCCATTTTCCGTTAATGGTAACCTTGCGTTTTTGTTTTTTTAACATGGCACGTTGCAGGCGATATCCCAATGGTGGATTTTCCTGAGCCCAATTTCCGGCGTATTTATACCATCCTTTTTTATTGGAAAAAAGAGTTAAGTAAGGAATTAAATAAACGCCGATTCCTGTAGGCGTCCGAAGTTGAAATACATCCGTTTTTTTAAGCGTTTTTCGCACGGTTGCTATAACCGAAGGAATAGAACCTAACACCCGGATTTTATTTAAAATTCCCGGACCACCAACAGGTCTTAGGGGTACAAAATGAACGTTTGACGCTGTATAAGGAAGTGAACTCGGGGGAATCTCTTTAACTTGATGAAGGAAAGCCACGTGATAAATTTCTTCAAAATCCTTTGCAAGGTGATTGATTTCACTTATTGTCGGACCCCAGCCAACTATGGTACCGTCATCGGTTTGGTAATGTTCTGTATGGGAAATTATTGTTAGTTTCAATGTTGTCAATGTTCAATACTCAATGTTCAATATTCAATGTTCAATTTGTTTTTCTCTCCTCCAATTGAGAATTGAGAGTTGAGAATTGAGAGTTGAAAATTTATTTGAATGTTCAATATTCAATGTTCAATTTATTTTTTCTCTTCCAATTGAGAGTTGAGAATTCTAATTTGCGTTTTCTTCATCTCTATGATTTGCAATTACAGCTATGTATTTCTTAATAATTTTATCCCAACTGAAATTCTTTGACCACTTTACAGCATTTGAAGAATAGGCATCATATTTATTCATTATTTCTGATAAAGCTTGTGCAATTTCTTTCGGGTTATGGGGATCGACTAATTTTCCCGAAAAACCATCATTGATGGCATCTGCAATTCCTGAGTTTTTGGAACCAACGCCGGGCAAACCAAGCTGATTTGCTTCCAAAATAGCAATTCCAAAACCTTCTACATCTCCGTTGGGCAAATAATCGCTTAACATACAAAACACTTTTGAATGGGAAAGCGTTTTATAAAGTGCTTCATCTGACAAAGCTCCGTGAAAGATAACCGATTTTTCGACATTGAGCCTTTTTGCCAGTTCGGCAAATTTCATTTTTTCAGTAGGCAATCCGACAATGTGATAGACAACATCCGGAAACTGTTTTTGTATTTCGGGCAGTGCTTTAATCACATTTTGCTGACCTTTTCTAGAAGTTACGTTGCCAACGGTAATGATATCCAATCCTGATGTTTTTGGTTTAGCTATTTGAACATCTATTTTAGGAGCAAATCCGTTATTAATCACTTCAATTTTAATATTTGGTTGTCTATCAAGAGCCAATTTTTTAGTAAAATTGGATACGGCAATTAGTTTGTCGTATTTTCTCAAACTGAACCGTGTAAGTGATTTTCCAACTTTACCGCCAATACCCAATTCCGAACCGTGAAGCACAGCCACAAATTTTTTGGAAGAAAAAAACAAACTCATGAAAGCAACGAGCCAAAGCGGAAATTTACCCGATGCAATGATGATTTCATTTTTTCGGATTAGCGAAAATGTTTTTTGAATTCTATTGATATAGGTAAGTACTACAGGATTTTTACGTTTGATTCGCACCACTTTAAAATCGTGTTTAGAATCAAAGTCTATGTCTGATTGCAAATTTTTGTTACGCTGATCGGCAATAATAGTAACGTCGTAATCATGCAAATAAAGATGTTTGCCAAGATTGTAAGCATGATTGCCTATGCCACCGGGTAACGGAGGAAATTCGGAGGTGAAAATTAAAATTTTCTTACCCATTAATTTTAGTTTTTGATGATAAGAATTTAATTAACATCATTCAATCATTTTTTTGAAAAAAGTAAAATCACGGTTTACTGCATATTCTGTTTCATAATTATTAAGAAATCTATCAAACCCATTCTTACTGAGTGTATTTCTCCAAGTTTTATTTCTAAAGATAGACTCTAATTTATTAGCTAAATCTTCTGCATTTCCTGTTTCAAACAATAAACCTGTTTGTTCAGGAATAATAATTTCTTTAATTCCTGTATTATTTGCACCAATTACACA
The DNA here is from genome assembly GCA_012522045.1 of Bacteroidota bacterium. Lineage (GTDB taxonomy): Bacteria > Bacteroidota > Bacteroidia > Flavobacteriales > Flavobacteriaceae > JAAYLC01. The sequence goes on along the minus strand of JAAYLC010000149.1, from coordinate 5,870 downwards.
GGTTTCTACACTCATAGCTTCAATTACAGTATAACCAAATGCTTCTGTATTGCTAGGTATTACCGCACAATATGAACTTTTAAATGCTTTTAATACATCTTCTTTATTTTTACTACCCAAAAAGTGTATTATATTATCTAACTTTAAATGTGCTGATTGTTCTTTAAGTTTATTTTCTATAGGTCCCTCGCCGATGATGTCTAAATGAATGTCAATCTTCTTATCTCTTATAATTGAGAGGGCATCAATTAATATGTCAATTCCTTTAGATGGATGTAATCTCCCTACATAAACAATTTTATTTGTCTGAATTTCTATGTTAGGTAAAGTATCGTTATAGTTTTTAACTGAATTAGGTAAAACTTTTATTTTTTTCTCATCGACTCCAAAATTGTCAATTACATCTTGTTTTGTAGCCTCAGAATTAGTAATAATTCTCGTAGCTAATTTATAAACTAATGATTTTCTTATAACGTTAATTTTCTTTTGAGGAAATTGAGAACTTAAAGTACGCACACAAGCTACCCTATTTTGAACATTACAAAACCAGCCTACGAGCATAAAAATATTTACTGAGCCAAACATAGAAATTGTAAGTACAGGTTTGTATTTCGCTATATTTTTATATAAAAAATAACCATCCTTAAATTTTGTAGGACGCTTTGAAGGCCAATACTTAACCTCAATATCTTCTGGTAATAAAATACTCTCGGGCTTCTGACTGTCAGAAAATATAACTACTTTAAATGTCGAATTAAGTCTAATGCATAAATCAACAAAATAGTCAGATACCGAAGAATTAGCCAAAGAGAAGGATATAAAAATAGTTTTGTTTTCCATATACTTTATTGATTGACAGAAAATTTATTTAATAAATAATATCATCCTATTATGAACTCAATCATTTCCCCTTGTTTTAATTTTTTGCCAGCCAATTTCCAAGACTTCAAAACTTGATAAACTAACAAAGGAAATAATAACGGAATTAAAAATATTGATAACAATTTCAATATTCTACTCCTTTTAAACTGATATGGAATAATAGATGGTGTCAATGCAGGTATCATCATTAACACTGTTTTTTTATTTCCATGATACTTCCTACTCAAATACAAAACGCTCGGCACCGGTCGCGGGGCGTTCCATTTTTTTGGTCGCCATCCGTCCCAACTTCCCATTTGACGCAAACCTCCTTGACCGACTTTTAAATGAATTCGTTTTGCATAAGGATTTGAAATGTTTTTATAACCGGCCAAATACGCTCTTAAACCATATTCTCCATCGCCCATACGCTGTTTTTCAAATTGTCTGTCAAACAATCCAATTTTCCTGAAAATATCTTTTTTCAACAATACATTTCCTGTATCCAATTGTTCGCTCCATCTAAAATAGCTGTAATGTACGGGCACTTCTGCGCCAACAGTACTGATGGAAACACCGCTCGACAAATCGGCATTAAAGAAATCCAAGGTTTTTAAATGGTGTTCAATCCAGTCGTTTTCAACCAAAGAATCATCATCGTAAAGCAAAATATATTCCCCCGCAGCTGACTTTATCGCTTCATTTCGGGCTTTCCAAAGCGCTTTTTCTTCTTGATACCAATATTTTAAATCCAGATTCCAGCCTTGGTAAAATTCTTCCCTAAAATCATCGGTTTGATCCACTACGATGACCTCAAAATTTTTATACGTCTGATTTTCCAAATCTTTAAAAACGTCTTTGAGATATTCATACCGATTCAAAGTGGGAATCACTACGGAAACCAACGGATTTTCTTTTATTAAATTGCTTTCAAAAGTTTCGTAATCAGAATATTGAATATAATCTTTAGAAAAATCCTCGCGCTTCACCTTTTTGGATTTTAAATATCCCGAAAATTCGCGAAACGGATTTTTAAAGGTCAACAAGCGGAAAGCCAAAACATAAATGCTCCAAACTTTGTGGTAATTTTTGCGAATAAAACGATATTCGTCCGCAATGGGCAATTTTACTTTTTCCCAAACATCAATTCCTTCCTTGGGTTTTTCAGAAATAAAACCCAACTGAAATGCACGCCAAGCTAAATCTCTGTACTGTGCTTCTTTGCTTTTATATCCGGTGTCTATTTCAATCGCATGACCGCTTTTTCTTAAAATCTCTTCCGTAGGAAAATAGGCGTAATCTACTTTTGGTTTTAGATTAAAATACCACGTGGGACGAAGATATTTCAGAAAATTAAAAATCATAGTGTCGGTTAGTAGAAGCGTGGCGAAATTAGTGTAAAAGTTAAGGAAAACCAAAATGAATTGCAATAAATAAATATTCTTCAATTAAAATAAAAAAAAGCTCCCGTCACCAAGAGCTTTCTTAAAATAAAAAAAGATAAAACTTTGCTATTCAAAGCTTTCCAAAGTTTTAATGATGATAGAAATGCATTCCTCAAGCTGTTCTTCATTCATGACCAAAGGCGGTGCAAAACGAATGATATTCCCGTGAGTGGGTTTTGCCAACAAACCGTTGTCTCTGAGTGCCAAGCAAATATTCCACGCCGTATCACTTTCGGAAGAATCATTGATTACGATGGCGTTTAACAGTCCTTTTCCGCGTACGAGTTTGACGATGTTGCTCTTTTCAATATAATCATTGAGTTTTTCCCGAAAAATATTTCCTAATTTATCGGCATTTTCTGCAAGATTTTCTTCTTCAACGACTTCCAATGCAGCGATTCCAACGGCTGCTGCAATCGGATTTCCCCCAAACGTTGAACCGTGAGAACCGGGCGTAATGACTTCCATAATTTCATTGTTTGAAAGCACCGCCGAAACCGGATAAGCACCGCCACTCAAAGCTTTTCCTAAAATTAAAATATCCGGTTTTACATCTTCATGCTGACAAGCCAAAAGTTTTCCGGTACGCGCAATTCCCGTTTGGATTTCATCGGCAATAAAAAGTACGTTATATTGTTCGCACAATGCTTTGGCAGCTTTTAAATATCCGTCTGACGGCACATAAACTCCGGCTTCTCCCTGAATGGGTTCCACAAGAAAACCTACCACATTTTTGTTGTTTTTTAGGGTTTCTTCAAGAGCATCGAGATTGTCGTATTCAACTTTGATAAATCCTTTGGTGTAAGGTCCGAAATTTTTTCTTGCTTCCGGATCGTTGCTAAATGAAATGATGGTCGTTGTCCGACCGTGGAAATTATTTTCACAAACGATGATTTCCGCATTGTTTTCATCGATTCTTTTTTTCTCATATCCCCAACGACGGCTTATTTTTAAAGCAGTTTCTACAGCTTCGGCTCCGGTATTCATCGGCAGCAATTTGTCGAATCCAAAATATTTGCAAGCATATTCCTCAAATTTCCCAAGCATATCGTTGTAAAATGCGCGTGAAGTCAGCGTTAATGTTTTCGATTGCCGCGTCATGGCATCAATAATCTTAGAATGACAATGCCCTTGATTTACAGCAGAATATGCCGATAAAAAATCGTAATATTTTTTCCCTTCCACATCCCAAACATAAACGCCTTCGCCTTTATTTAGTACCACCGGAAGCGGATGATAGTTATGCGCTCCATAGTTGTTTTCTAAAGCAATGGCTTGTTCTGAAGCTGATTTTCCTAAAATAGTCATACGAAATTTGATTTTTTTTTAACTATAAAAACAATTCCTTCTTTCTTAAATAGCATAAGCGGAGAGAAATCATCCAAACAGTTTTGCAAAATTAGAGATTATTAGGATAGTGTGCAAGGGTTATGCGAGTTATGCGCTTTTGGTTACAACCTAACATCTAATACCTATTGCCTCAATAACTAAATAACTTAATCCCTAAATAACTAAATAACCACCAACAAATTCCCTATTTTTGCCCACTATGTCAAGAAAAAATAAAAACAAACTGTTTGAAAAAGTTGCGGTAACCGATGCCGGTGCTAAAGGTAAAAGTGTTGCTAAGACTGATGATGGAGTGGTCATTTTTTTAGACAATGCCGTTCCGGGCGATGTGGTGGATATTCAAACCCATAAAAAGCGCAGCTCGTATTACGAAGGAAAAGCGGTTGTTTTTCACAAATTGTCAGAAAAAAGAACTGAGCCAAAGTGTATTCATTTTGGAGTTTGTGGTGGTTGTAAATGGCAGAATATGGGATATGAGCATCAGCTTTTTTACAAACAGAACGAAGTTGAAAACCATCTAAAACGTATAGCAAAAGTTGAACTTCCGGAAATTACGGACATCTTAGGCTCTGCTCAGGAGTATTATTATCGCAATAAAATGGAGTTTTCTTTTTCGAATAACCGTTGGTTAACCAAAGAAGAAATAGATCAGACCGAGACTATTGGTTATAGAAATGCTCTTGGCTTTCACATACCCGGAATGTGGGATAAAATTTTAGATTTAGACGAATGTCATTTACAACCTGAACCATCAAACACCATACGATTAGCAGTTAAGAATTTTGCCATTGAAAACAAGCTTACTTTTTTTAATCCGAAAAATCATTCGGGATTGTTGCGGACATTGATGATACGAAATACTACACAAGGAGAATGGATGGTTTTAATTCAATTTTTTGATGATGCTAAAAAGGAACAAAAATTAGTGTTGGATTTTTTGGCAAACACTTTCCCCGAAATCACTTCCCTACTCTATACCGTTAATCAAAAAGCGAATGATACGCTGTATGACCAAGAGATACATTGCCATAAAGGAAAGGACTATATTGTTGAAGAAATGGAAGGTTTGCAATTTAAAATCAATGCCAAATCTTTTTATCAGACCAACCCGAAACAGGCTTTTGAATTGTACAAAATTACCCGGGATTTTGCCGGACTTACCGGAAATGAGCTTGTCTATGATTTATACACCGGCACCGGAACCATTGCGCAGTTTGTAGCTAAAAAAGCTAAAAAAGTAGTGGGAATTGAATCAGTGCCCGATGCTATTGTTGCCGCTAAAGAGAATGCCGAAATTAACAACATTAAAAATGCTCATTTTTTTGTTGGAGATATGAAAAATGTTTTTACCGATGAATTTATCTCACAAAATGGTAAGCCGGACATCATCATCACCGACCCGCCCAGAGATGGAATGCACAAAGACGTGGTGCAGCAGATTCTCAACATTGCTCCACAAAAAGTGGTTTACGTAAGTTGTAACAGCGCCACACAAGCGCGGGATTTAGCCCTAATGGATGAATTGTACCGAGTTACTAAAGTACAACCGGTGGATATGTTTCCCCAGACATTTCACGTGGAGAATGTGGTTTTGTTGGAAAAGAGAAATTGATTTTTATTAAGAAAGATTAGATTTCGTATTCCTCTTTGAAGATTCTGCAACTTAAAATTATAAACTTCACGAACTAAAATTACAGTTTTTCTTGGTACACGACAAAAAATTAAAAAGATAGATTTTCCTCGATTTTTTACCCCGCCCCTAAAGGGAGAAGTCGAGGAAAATTGGATTCTCTTTAGGGTTTTGGGGCAAAACCAATTTTCCGATAACCAATGAAAAACATTTTTGTCGTGTACTAATACAGTTTTTATAATTCTGGAAAATTAATTCAGAAAAATGAGGGGTATGCAACGGTTACCGATGTTGTGCGTTCGACTTTTTATTCAGTTTTGTTTAGTGTCCAAATAATTGCTTTTTCTTTGGTTGCTCTGAAAATTGTATGATGTTTTTCTTTCTTCTCATTAGAATACTCCCACTTAATATTTTCTGAATTTTTTGTTTTTAAAATATCCGAAAGTTTTCCGACTGTTGCGGATATATCTTTTGCACCCGAACCTGCAAACCAAAATATTTTTTTAGTGTCGGGAAATTTTTCTAAATGTTCATTTGCTGTTTTTACGAGATACTTATCATTCCACCAAAGTGATGGGTCAAAC
>JAAYLC010000137.1 GCA_012522045.1 Bacteroidota bacterium | reverse complement strand
GTGTTAATTTATATGATTTCTTAAATTACTTTCCACTGAATTTCTCACGGCTTCTTATAACTCATTTGGTATTCTTGCAACAGATTCATAATTGCATTTACAAAATCTTTTGTCTCTAAAAGAATACTAAAATACAAGGCAGTATTTTTCGGACTTGATTCTTCGGTTCGCGTACGTGAAACTTGCTTTTCAATTTTGTTTAAAAGAATGGCAAAAACTTCTTCTTTTTTACTCAAAACCGAGTCTATTCGGTCAAATTGTTTGTTCTTGAAAATTTCTTCTATTTCAATTAAATAGGCTTCAAGATATTTATTGACTTCTTGCAAATCCCGAATCTGGTTAAACTTAAGAGCTTTGTGATTGTTGTTAACGTGTTTGTGACTCGCTTTTGAAATATTGTCCAAACTTTTTACCATATCGGTCAAATAACCGAGAATGATAATGTAAAAGTTACTTCCTCTCACACTTTTCTCGTCTAAGTTTTTAATAAAATAAAAGATGTGATTTCGCAATTCATCCACTTCATCCGAAAGCTTTTTGACTCCCTTTTTACTCTTCTTCAGTTTTTTCATCTCTTGTTTTGCAAGACCTCTAAAAACATCCGTGTAAATCTTATTAGAACGAGAGACGACATGGCTGATATTTTCTGCACTTTCTTGAATAATTCCCTGTACGGTTCTGCTTTCAGTTTTCTTTAAAGAAGTACTGTCAACAACAATTGTATTCTTTTTCCTGTGGGAAATGTAGTTTCTTGCCAATAGAAAAATGGCGACGAGAAGCAATACGGCAATCATCGTCGGTCCGCCAATATAAATAAGATAAGCCATAGTTCCGGCAGCGGTAAATGCTATGAATGCCGTAAAAAACCATCCGCCGATGACATTAAGCACACCTGCAACACGATAAACCGCACTTTCTCTTCCCCAGGCTCTGTCTGCAAGTGAAGTACCCATGGCTACCATAAAAGTTACATACGTGGTAGATAACGGAAGTTGCATTGTTGTGGCAGTAGCAATTAAAATCCCTGCTACCGTCAGATTAATAGACGCTCGGATGTTGTCAAAAGCCGGCAACTCAACGGTTTTGTCTCCGGATATGGTTATTACAGGTTTTTCAAATCGTTTGCTTATTTTTTCCAAAAAGGATTTGGGGAGAATCGATTCTACAAATGCGACAGCTTGCGTGCTTCCGCGAACAATCACTCGCGACAATAAATTAGGTTCAAACTTTTCCTGAGCTTCATCCTGTCTTGAAAGATTAATTTCGGTTTCGGTTACGGTTCTTGCCTTTTTTGAAAACCACAAGGTTAAAACCATAATGATTCCTGCAACAAATAAAATTCCCGGTTCTGTAGGTACTTTTTCCAAGAGTCCGTCCATCATGTATTCTGTCGGTGCTGCTCCCGATGTGCTCCAATCGATATAACTGTGATAAGCTGCAACAGGAACACCTAAAAAATTGACCAAATCATTTCCTGCAAAAGCCAATGCAAGTCCAAAAGTTCCCACACCGATAACGATTATCAGAACATCTTTTTTGAAAATACTGATAAACAATTGGGAGAAAACAGTCCAAATTATAAAACTCACACCGATTAATCCCAAGTGACTTCCTTGAAGATAGGGTTCTAAATACAAATAAAAAGGAGTGTCTTTAAGTCCTTTTATAAAAATAAAATAAGTAATTGCCGTCAGAGAAACTCCACCGAACAAAGCTCCAAAATATTTCATTTTCCTTTCCGATTGAAATGTAAAGAGCAATCGTGTAATATATTGTATGACTGAACCGCACGTAAAAGCGATTACTACCGAAAGTCCGATTCCAGAAATAATTCGAGGAACATTACTGGCATTGATATAATTGGTAATCTGTGAAAAAGTCTCTGTATCGGAACTGCCTATTTTTATTAGTCCGATAATTACAGCTGCTCCCAACAATTCAAAAACAATGGAAACAGTTGTCGAAGTAGGAAGTCCAATAGTATTAAAAAAGTCTAAAAGTAAAATGTCGGTAATCATCACCGCCATAAAGATAATCATGACTTCATCAAAAGTAAATGCCGCCGGATTAAAAATACCGCTTCGAGCTACCTCCATCATTCCGCTTGAAAAACCGGCACCGATAAAAACGCCCAGACTGGCAATAATCAATATGCCTTTAAAAGGAATTGCTTTGGAACCAATTGCTGAGTTTAAAAAGTTTACCGCATCGTTACTAACACCTATAACCAAATCTGCAACAGCCAGAATGACCAAGGCGATTATCATCAATAAATATACGTTTTCCATATAACCGTTTTTATTTATGCGGCAAAAATGGTCTCAATTTCCATTTCGAATGTTACGAAATTATTAATAAACGATTACGAAGGAATATTCAGCCAATTAATTCTAGTTCATTTTCAATCAACTAGGTTATTTTTTCACTTTCACCCAAACTTCATGAAGCGGTTTTCCGGCAGAAGTCTTTCCTGTATGTTCCCATTCTTTATTTCGGACTTTTCCGTTAAAATTTAAAGTCGCTCCAACCCGGGAATTATCCCGAGAGAAAAACAAAATAGACTCTTCGTAAATTCCATTCTCAAACGTATAAGCGCCCCCGCCTGTTCCTGAAAAAGTTTTTTTATCAGAATCAAAAGCAATCCATTGAAAATAACCATCTATTAGCATTTTTAAAGTCATACGCCCTCCGGTATGATTTATTTCAGAGAATTTCCCTTCATTCAAACGCCCCTTGATTTTCCAAGCTCCAACCAAATCATTTTTGATTTCAGGTTGTTTAATCCAAATTCTTCCTTCATCATCGATAAAATTTTCTCCTTCAAAATTTAAAATATGACGCTGTTTAGAGCCTATTTTTTCCGCATCCGTATCATTGAAAAGCATCTGAATTTCCAAGGTCTTTTTATCCAAGCGATACGTGCCTCCGGACACTCCTATATAAGCGTCGTTTTTATAAAAAGTTTGTGAAGCATAGCCATCGGTAAAAAGCCATAATCCGTGAGTTTCATCATCGATAAATTTATAAGCGCCTTCAAATTTTGACGGTTGTTGCGCTGTTGCTACTGCAGAAATTAAGCAACACAGGATTAAGTAAGTTGATTTCATGTGTTTTTCATTGTGGTTAGGAATGACCAAGATATAAAAAAGAAATCAGAGTAAGATAAAAATCAATAGTTTAGAACTAAACATTCCTTTTACAAACCCAATAATAAAGTTTTCTGTGGAATCGACTGAGAAACAACTTAATGATATTCAAAGTCTTATAAAATTCGAAAAATACTTTCATCCCAAGCAAATCCATTTAAAATCTAAAAAGTATTCTAATTTTCACCTCCTATTTTTAACCAATTATTAACAAGGAAATACTTAATAAATTTCCAATTTGCACAGTCTTTGATAAAAATAATTGTCTTCTATCGAAAAACACTTTTATGGATATATCAAATTCTACCCTCGATATTGCAGCATTAAATGATAAAATGGAAAGAGAAAGTGCATTTATTGATGTGCTTTCCATGGAAATGAACAAAGTGATTGTCGGGCAAAGACAGATGATTGAACGTTTGCTCATCGGTTTGTTGGGTCAAGGACATATTTTATTAGAAGGTGTTCCGGGATTGGCAAAAACCCTGGCTATCAACACCTTGTCACAAGCGGTTCACGGTTCGTTCAGTCGGATTCAGTTTACCCCAGATTTACTTCCTGCCGACGTCATCGGAACGCTTATTTACAATATTAAAGTCAATGATTTCAGCATTAAAAAAGGTCCCATTTTTGCCAATTTTGTGCTGGCGGATGAGATTAACCGTGCGCCGGCAAAGGTACAATCCGCTTTGCTTGAGGCCATGCAGGAAAAACAAGTTACCATTGGCGAAACTACTTTTAAATTAGATCAACCATTTTTGGTAATGGCCACGCAGAACCCTATCGAACAAGAAGGAACCTATCCATTACCCGAAGCCCAAGTGGATCGTTTTATGTTAAAAACTGTAATTAAGTATCCGCAACTTGCCGAAGAACAATTAATTATTCGCCAAAATTTGAAAGGCGAATTTGAAAAAGTAAATCAGGTGGCAACTTTGGAACAAATAAAACGTGCACAAACTGCTGTCCGGGAAATTTATATGGATGAAAAGATAGAAAAATACATTTTGGACATCATTTTTGCCACGCGGACTCCCGAAAATTATAAATTAGAAGAATTAAAACCTTATATCACTTACGGAGCATCTCCAAGGGGTTCCATCAGTTTGGCAACTGCTGCAAAATGTTATGCATTCATCCGCCGAAGAGGGTATGTCATTCCTGAAGATGTACGCGCAGTGGTTCACGATGTGTTACGTCACAGAATTGGAATTACCTACGAGGCCGAAGCAGAAAACATTACTTCCGAAGAGCTCATCAATCGCATTGTAAACGTTATCGAGGTTCCGTAAAAAGCAATCTTTACGTTAGGGATTTCTTGGATAAAATGTTTTAAAAGTGGATACAAAAGAGCTTCTCAAAAAAGTACGAAAAATTGAAATAAAAACCCGCCGATTGAGCGACAATGTCTTTGGAGGCGAGTATCACAGCGCTTTCAAAGGACGCGGTATGATGTTCAGTGAAGTTCGCCAGTATCAATTTGGCGATGACGTCCGAAATATCGACTGGAATGTTACCGCCAGATACAATGAACCGTATGTAAAAGTATTTGAAGAAGAACGTGAATTAACACTGATGCTGATGGTAGACATCAGTGGTTCAGAATTTTTTGGGACAAAAAATCAATTTAAAAATGAAGTGGTCACAGAAATTGCTGCAACCCTAGCTTTTTCTGCCATGCAAAATAACGACAAAACCGGATTGATTCTTTTTTCAGATAAAATTGAATTGTTCATTCCTCCCAAAAAGGGAAAATCTCATGTGTTGCGTATCATTCGGGAGTTGTTGGAATTTGAACCAAAAAGCAATCGAACGAATCTTTCGGAAGCGCTTAAATTTTTGAGAAATGTGATGAAGAAAAAAGCCATTGTGTTTATTCTTTCGGATTTTATAGACGATGCATATCGTGACACCTTGAAAATTGCTGCTAGAAAACACGATATCACAGGAATACGGGTGTATGATGAAGCAGAAAAAAGCATCCCAAATTTAGGAATGGTGCAGATGGAAGATCAGGAAACCGGAGAAAGACTTTATGTAAATACGGCTTCTCGGGCTGTCCGAAATAATTATTACCGTTTCCACCGCGAACGAGAAGATTATTTTCTGGAAACTTTTTCAAAAACCGGAGCAGGCACTATCAATTGCAGCGTAGGCGAAAGTTATGTAAAAAAACTTTTAGGCTATTTTCAAAGACGTTAGAAAATATGATTTATAAGATTGATTATAGTTCTTTTAAAAACCATACAGTCCGTGTGCTTTTATGCATACTGACAAGCTTTCTTTTTATAAATTCCGGGCTGGCTCAAACTGTTGAATCTTCCATTGACAGAAATGAAATAAAAATCGGGGAAGAAATCATCTATACTTTTGAAGTAGAAACCGATACTTCAAATTTTGTATTATTTCCGGATAATCAAGTTTTTTTACCATTGGAAATCATCGAATCTTATAAAACAGATACCACTTATTTAGATTCAAAATACCGATTGATTAAAAAATACGGTCTTACACAGTTTGACAGCGGCAGCTTTGTAATTCCTGAACAGCGAATAGTTATCGACAACCATTCGTTTTTCACAGACTCCATCCCGGTCGTTGTCCACAATGTTGCGGTGGATACGCTTAAACAACCCATGTTTGACATCAAACCTGCCGTCCCGGTAAAATCGCCCGGAATCAATTTGAAAAAAATACTGTGGTGGATTGGTCCCTTGGCAGTTATCGTTTTAATTCTTTTCTTTATGCTTCGTCGCAAACAAAAAGAAAAAGCCCAAAAACTACTTCCTCCCTATGAGGAAGCCATTGAAGCTTTAAAGAAATTAGACCATTCTGAACTTTTGTCACAAAACAAAAACAAAGAATATTACAGTAATCTGACAGAAATTGTCAAACGCTATTTAGATCGTGAAGTAGACGATACCGCGCTTGAAAGTACGAGCGATGAGTTAATTCAACGACTCCTTATGCACAAACAAGCCGGAAACTTTGATTTCAGTCAGGAAACCATTCTCAAATTAGACCAAATATTCAAACGTGGCGATCTCGTACAATTTGCAAGGATGAATCAAGAAAGCAGTCAAGCGCGATTAGACCGAAAAGCCATTGAAGAAATCATAAACGAAACTAAAGAAATTATTCCTGAACCTGAGGAGGATACATTAAAATTAAATCAAGAGTATCTGGAAAAACTGGAACGAAAAAAACGGCAAAAAAAATGGATTTACGGAATCAGTTCTGTTATCGGCATGCTACTATTGGTTGCGGTTCTTTATGGTACAATGCGTGGTTTCGATGATCTTAAAACCCTTATTTTTGGAAATCCCATGAAAGAATACGCGTTGCAGTCCTGGGTCAAGAGTGAATTTGGAAACCCTGCGGTCATTGTAGAAACTCCCGATGTTTTAACGCGTGTGGAATCAGAAGAAAATACCGATTTGGATATTTTTGTCTTCGGATCAATGAAAGCTCCGTTGTATATTGAAATCACTACAGCAAAATTAAACCAAAGTGAATCAGCCGAATTGGATCAGGCATTGGAATTTGCACTTACACAATTGGAAATAAAAGGTGCTAAAAATATGATTGTAAAACGCGACGGATTTGAAACCGACAAAGGAATTACAGGAGTTCGCGCATTTGGAGAGTTTAATTATATGATTAAACCCAATCGTGTTTTAAAAGAAAGCAGTCATTATGAACTGGTTTTGTTTGCACAACAAAACGGATGGCAAAAGGTGCTGGTCGTGTACCGTGGTGACAGTGAATATGCAGAAGAAATTAAAAATCGAATTTTCCAGTCATTGGAGTTAGAAATTATTCAATCCTATGGAAGGTAATTTTCAATATGTCAATCCGGAGTTCTTTTGGTTGTTTTTACTACTTCCATTATTGATTGTTTGGTATTGGTTCAAACGCAACAATCAGATTGCTTCGTTTAAAATATCGACAATTGAAGGATTTAAAACCAAAAAAAATTGGTTGGGAAAATTACGTCCGTTGCTTTTTTTAGTACGACTTTTGGCTTTATCCGCATTGATTGTTGCAATGGCTCGCCCGCGGCTGGTAGATGAGAGCACACAAACAAAAACAACAAGCGGAATCGATATCATCATGGCCATGGATCTTTCTGCGAGTATGCTTGCCCGCGATTTAAAGCCAAATCGCCTGGAGGCACTTAAAGCTACCGCAGCAGAATTTATTCGAAATCGACCCAATGATCGTATCGGGTTGGTAGAATATGCCGGCGAAAGTTATACGCGCACTCCCCTTACGACGGATAAAGAACTGTTATTAAAATCTTTAAAAGAAGTTGAATACAATACCATTATAGAAGGAGGAACAGCCATCGGATCGGGGTTGGCTACCGCCGTAAATCGGTTGAAAGACAGTGAAGCCGTAAGCAAAGTGATTATTCTCCTTACAGACGGGGATAACAACACCGGGGTCATCGATCCAAAAATTGCCAGCGAACTTGCTGTGGAATTTGGAATTAAAGTTTATACGATTGGAATCGGAACCAAAGGGATGGCGCTGTCTCCAATTGCCATTCGTCCGGACGGAAGCTTTCAATATGGAAACGTTCCGGTGGAAATCAATGAGGAATTGATGAAAGACATTGCCAGAAAAACAGGAGGAAAATATTTTAGAGCTACAGACAACCGCGAATTAGACGAAATTTATGAGGAAATTGACCAATTGGAAAAAACAGAAATTGAAGAATTTCGATATACCCATTACGAAGAAAAATTCAGACCGTGGGCATTGTTCGGTTTCGGATTGCTTGCCTTTGAATTTTTAATGCGAATTGCTTTTTTTAGAGGATTTATTTAAAGAATATGTATCAGTTTGAACACCCTTTTTATTTCTATTTATTGCTTTCCATTCCGGTAGTGATATTTTTATCGATATTGGTATGGTTATGGAAAAAAAATGTTCAAAAACGATTTATAGACAAACCATTTTTAAATTCGCTGAGTCCGAATCGCTCCACATTTAAACCCGCTCTTAAAACTGTTGTATTGTGTCTGGCATTTGCGCTTTTAAGCATTGCATTGGCAAATCCGAAAATAGGTACCAAACTTGAAACTGTAAAACGCGAAGGTGTAGACATTGTCTTTGCGCTGGATGTTTCAAAAAGTATGTTAGCAGAAGATATTGCTCCCAACCGCTTGGACAAATCCAAACAAATTATTACACAAATAATTAATACCCTTACCGGCGATCGCGTGGGCATCATTGGTTATGCAGGAAGTGCTTTTCCGCAAGTTCCAATAACTACCGATTTTTCTGCGGTCAGACTTTTTCTTTCCGGTATGAATACGGACATGGTATCTTCAGAAGGTACTGCTATTGTAGAAGCGATTCGATTGTCAAAATCGTATTTTGACGATACGAATCAAAAGAATAAAATTTTATTTTTAGTATCCGACGGCGAAGATCACGAAGGAAATATATCAGAAATAGCAAAAGAAGCCGCCTCCGAAGGAATCCGGATATATCCCATAGGCGTAGGAACTCGAGAAGGAGGCCCCATCCCTATTCGAAGAAACGGAATTCTTCAACATTATCTTCGTGACCGAAATAACGAGCAAGTCATAAGCCGATTAGGCGAAGAAACTTTAAAGCAAATCGCTGACATTACCAAAGGTGAATATTTGGACGGAGCCAATACTCAGGCAGTCGTTGACCGAGTCAAATCGATTCTGGGGGGTATGGATAAAGATGAATTTGAAACCCTTGAATTTACCGACTTTGAAGATCAATTTCAATGGTTTTTAGGAGGGGCATTGTTTTTGTTGGTAATTGATGTGTTTCTTTTAGAACGAAAAACGGCTTGGATAGAACGGTTAAATTTATTTAACGAGCGAAGGAGAAAACGAAAAAACAATTTTTGATGATTAAAAATTCACATAAACTGTTTCGTTTAGAAGAATATCAAGGCATTCTTGTTATTCTTCTTATGCTTTTTTCTGTTCAAACATTCTCGCAATCCGTTGAAAAACAATCAGAGCGATTAACTCGTGAAGCTCAAAAAGCACTCGAAAACCAAGCGTTTAATGAAGCTGAAGCCAATTACAGAAAAGCAATTTCCTTAGATGAAAAAAATCAGATTGCTCGTTACAATCTCGGAACTGCCTATTACAACCGAAATAAAAATGACGAAGCTTTATTGCGTTTTGAACAAGCAGCGCTTACGGCAACATCTAAAGAAGATAAACACAAAGCGTTTCACAATCTTGGTAATGTATTGATGAATAAAAAAATGTATGCCGAAGCTGTAGAAGCCTATAAAGATGCGCTCAGAAACAATCCTACCGATGATGAAACGCGTTATAATTTGGCATTGGCAAAAGAATTGTTAGACAAAAATCCACCTCCTGAATCGGATGATGAAAATGATGAAAATCAGGAACAAGATGAAAATCAGGAGCAGAATCAAGAACAGAATCAAAACGAAAGTGAAAATGAAGATTCTGAAAGTCAAGATAAAGAGGATGGCACTGATGCTGAAGATAACAAAGAAGAAGAAAATGAAGATAGCGACAGCAGAAATTCTCAGGATGAAACAGGAGAAGACGAAGCTGAAGAAGTTGAACAACCCGTTCCCGGACAGCTTTCTCCTCAACAGATTCAAAGTCTTTTGGATGCCATGAATAATGAAGAAAGACAAGTACAAGACAAAATAAATGCGGAAAGGAAACAAGGAACACCGATTAAATCCGATAAAAATTGGTAAGTTATGAAGATGAAGAAGTATTTGGTTATTTTATTTTTAATACTCGGCGCTTCAATAACGAGCACTGCGCAAGTTCGCTTTGAAGCCAAAGTAAGTAAAGACCGTTTGGGAATCAATGAGCGTTTACGCGTTGATTTTGAAATGAATGAAGATGGTGATAATTTTCGAGCTC
Organism: Bacteroidota bacterium; assembly: GCA_012522045.1. Classification (GTDB taxonomy): domain Bacteria; phylum Bacteroidota; class Bacteroidia; order Flavobacteriales; family Flavobacteriaceae; genus JAAYLC01. Next base: position 5,167 of record JAAYLC010000137.1, on the reverse strand, counting down.
CTGAATTTACCGATTTTCGTATTATCGGAGGTCCCAATCAATCTATCAGTAACAGTTGGGTAAACGGAAAAAGAAGTTTTTCAAAAACGTACAGTTATTTTCTTGCTCCTCAGAAAAGAGGAAAAATAACCATTGGACAGGCAACAGTAGAAATTAATGGTCAAATCTATAAAACTTCACCGGTTGAAGTGACGATTACCGAAGCTGTGGAAGCACCAACAGATGGTAATAACAGTGATTATATCGCCAGTGAAAATGTTCATCTCGTTGCAGAAGTTTCCAATACCAATCCTTATTTAAACGAAGCTATCACCGTTACTTATAAATTATATGTATCGCACAATGTAAGTATCACCAGTCAATGGAGAGAAATAGATTCTCCAAAATACTCGGATTTTTGGAGTCAGAACATCGACAACAGAAATTTGCAGATTATGCAAGGAAAATATCAGGGAAGAGATTATCGCTACGTCATTCTTCGCACCACGGTACTCTATCCTCAAAAAACCGGAAAACTGGAAATTTCTCCTTTGACCTTAGATGTTCCTATTGACGTTCCGGGAAATCGGCGTGATTTTTTTGGAAGACGAATCATGGAACGTGTAAATAAAACCATTTCCGCAGGAAAACGAACGATTGATGTCAAACCATTGCCAACAGAAGGAAGACCGGATAACTTTAGTGGAGCAGTGGGTAATTTTGATTTTGAAGCTACAACAAACAAAACCACATTAAATACCAATGAATCTTTACAATTGGATTTAAAAGTAACCGGCAATGGAAATTTTAAACTTTTTTCACTTCCAAACGTAACACTTCCGAGTGCTATAGAAGTTTATGAGCCTGAACATCGGGAACAAATTCAGACAAACACACAAGGGATGAGAGGAAGTGTCACTAATTCCTATACCTTGGTTCCACAAGCACCCGGAAGCTATCCGATTCATCCGATTCAATTTTCATATTTTGATCCCAAAACCGAGAAATACCATACGATTACTTCAGAACGAATAACAATCAATGTGGAAGGCAGTCCCGTAGTGGCAACCACTCCTTCAGCAGCTTCCGGGTCGGGACAGCAAGTTGTGTTATCCGAAGATAATTTTAAGTATATCAAACTCGATGCAGCATTAAAACCGCTTGATAAAAAACCTTTTTTCAAATCGACTTTGTTCTGGACAAGCATGATTGCTCCGGTGCTTTTAATACCGGTCATTATTTTAGCAAGCAAGAAAAGAAATGAAAGATTGTCGGATGTTGAAGGAAACAGACTCCGACAAGCCAATCGATTGGCAAAAAAATACCTTTCAGAAGCCAAGAGAAACAGTACCAATTTAGATGTATTCTACGAATCTTTAGAACGGGCGCTTCACAATTTCCTGAAAGGAAAATTACATTTGGAAACTTCTGAAATGGATAAAAATAGAATTTCTGAATTGTTGATTGAAAAAAATGTATCCGCAGAAACAGTTACGGAATTTATTGAACTTCTAAAAAGCTGTGAATTTGCTCGCTATGCTACGGCTTCACAAAATTCTGTAAATGCTGATTATCAAAAAGCAGTTGACGTTTTGTCCAATATTGATAAACAAATGATTTAGATTATGAAGATGAAACCGTTGGTGTATTTTGTTTTTTTATTAGGATGTGTTTCGGGTTTTGCTCAAAATACCGAACTTTTTGAACGTGGGAAGGAGTTTTATAAAAACGAATCCTATCAACAAGCAATTGATAGTTGGGAGAAAATTATTGACAATGGAGAGGCATCGGCAAATCTTTATTTTAATCTGGGGAACGCGTATTATAAATTAAATAAAATTGGTCCCGGCATTTATTATTACGAAAAAGCACTTCAATTGAAACCCGGAGATGCAGACATCACAAACAATTTAGCTTTTGCTGAAAACGCTCGCATTGATATTATTGAACCGCTTCCAAAATCACTTTTTAATAGATGGTACCAAAGCGTTACAGGATTATTTTCTATGGATGGTTGGGCACTAGTTAATGTAATTTCCATACTACTCTTTACGGCGCTTTTCCTTTTATATTATTTTGCAATGACAGAATCAAAAAAACGGATGTTTTTTGCAGGTGCCATGGTTGCTCTGATAAGCGGTATCGTTTCGCTTTCATTGGCATTCACTTTATACAATACCGAATCTGATAAACAAACTGCAATTATTTTTTCTGAGCGTATTGAAGTCAAATCCGAACCGAGAATGGGAAGTTCGACAGCTTTCGTTTTGCACGAAGGAACAAAAGTTCAAATTACTGCTGAAGACGGCGATTGGTATCGGATAAAACTCGCAGACGGAAAAGACGGATGGGCACCGGTTGCTGCAATGAAAGAATTATAACCTTCCTTAGCCGTATTCAGTATCAGGAATAAACCGTATTTTTGATAAAAAATAAATATCATGTACGGAAAAATCAAAGAACATTTACAGAATGAATTAGAAGAAATCAAAAATAGTGGTCTCTTCAAAGTGGAGCGTGTTATAACTACGCCACAAGATGCAGTAATCAAGATATCGACAGGACAGGAAGTAATTAATATGTGTGCAAACAACTATCTCGGACTTTCATCACATCCGGAAGTTGTTCAAGCTGCAAAAGATACTTTAGACAGTCACGGATTCGGAATGTCATCTGTTCGATTTATCTGCGGTACGCAAGACATTCATAAAGCATTGGAAGCGCGGATTGCAGAATTCTACGGAACGGAGGATACCATTCTGTATGCCGCATGTTTTGATGCAAATGCCGGAGTTTTTGAACCACTACTTTCGGCAGAAGACGCCATCATTTCCGACTCCTTAAATCACGCTTCTATTATTGACGGAGTCCGGTTGTGTAAAGCCGCCCGTTATCGTTATGAAAATAACAATATGGAAGACTTGGAAAAACAACTTCAAGCGGCCGATGAAAACGGAGCTCGTTTTAAATTAATTGTTACAGACGGAGTTTTCTCTATGGACGGTTTGGTTGCACCCTTAGACGAGATTTGTGATTTAGCCGATAAATACGATGCATTGGTTATGGTGGATGAATGTCACGCAACCGGATTTATGGGAGCCAACGGAATCGGAGCGGTTGAAGAAAAAGGAGTATTGAATCGTGTTGATATCGTAACAGGAACTTTGGGAAAAGCATTAGGAGGCGCTATGGGAGGCTATACAACCGGTAAAAAAGAAATCATCGAAATGCTTCGCCAACGTTCGCGTCCTTATTTGTTCTCAAATTCACTTTCACCTGTAATTGTAGGAGCTTCATTAAAAGTATTTGACATCTTGGAGAAAGACAAAAGCTTCCAGCAAAAACTTCAAAAAAACACCCGTTATTTTAAATCAAAAATAAAAGAAGCCGGTTTTGATATTATCGACGGAGAATCTGCGATTGTTCCTATCATGTTATATGATGCAAAATTATCTCAGAAAATGGCCGACATGTTGCTTGAAGAAGGTGTATATGTAATCGGCTTTTTCTTCCCGGTGGTTCCCAAAGACCAAGCGAGAATCAGAGTACAGTTGTCAGCAGCACACACCAAAGAACACTTGGACAAGGCTGTTAACGCTTTTATAAAAGTTGGTAAAAATTTAGGAATAATTAACAATTAATTGTCGTTTTATATAATTTTACCTATTGAATTAGGAAAATTTTATTAGATATACTTTTGTTTTATATATATTAACAACTTACTTTTGTTCCTTGTAACACTTATAAATTAACAATCGAATATGAAACATCTTAACAGATTTTTGATTGCTGCTATTTTCCTGATTGGATTTAGCGCAGCAAATGCACAAGACAAAAACAATCGATGGGCAGTTGAAGTTGGTGTGAATGCAGTAGATGTATTCCCTGTAGGTACCAATGACGCCGGTCGGATTGCTCCTGAACTTAGAGGAGAATTCTTTGAAGACTTCTTCAAAGTTGATGACCACTGGAACATCCTTCCCTCTGTCTCCCGTATTATGGTGAGTCGCTATTTAGGCGATGAAATTATATTCTCTGCCGGGGGTTCAATGAATAAATTAAGCAAATACGGAGATTATGAAGTTAACGACCTTTCATACTACTCATTAGATGGAGAAGTAAAGTATAGCTTTAAAGAACTCATTAACTGGGGTTGGTTAGATCCAAATCTTGGAGTTGGTGGAGGTTATACTTGGGTTGACGATATCGGATTTGGAACTGCAAACGTTCTTTTCGGATTAAAATTCTGGTTTACAGATAACTTAGGTCTTAATCTACAATCTACTTATAAGCATGCCTTTGAAGAAGATTACGGTATTAGCCATTTCCAACATTCGGCAGGACTTGTTTTCCAATTTGGAATGAAAGATTCTGATGATGACGGAATTCCTGATAAAGACGACGAGTGTCCTGAAACTCCGGGATTGGCTGAGTTTAACGGATGTCCGGATTCTGACGGTGACGGAATTCCTGATCACTTAGATGACTGTCCGACAGTTGCCGGTCTTCCTGAGTTTAACGGATGTCCTGATACTGACGGTGACGGAATCGTAGATCACTTAGATGAGTGTCCTACTGTAGCAGGATTGGCAGAATTTAACGGATGCCCGGATTCTGACGGTGACGGTGTGCCAGATCACTTAGATAACTGTCCGAATGAAGCAGGTCCGAAAGAAAACAACGGATGCCCTTGGCCGGATAGAGATGGTGACGGCGTGCCGGATCATTTAGACCAATGTCCTGACGTAGCAGGTACAGTCGCTAATAACGGATGTCCGGAAGTATCAGTTGAAGTTATTAAAAGATTGAATGAGTATTCTAAAACAATCTTATTCGACCTTGGAAAATCAACAATCCGTAAAGAATCTTACCCGGTTCTTCAAGACATCGCTAATGTGATGAAAGAATATCCGAATGCAAAATTCGAAATCGAAGGTCACACTGATAATACAGGAAGCGCCGCTGTTAACTCAAGACTTTCTAAAGAAAGAGCAGCAGCCGTTAAAGACTATTTGATTTCTATCGGAATGGATGCTGACAGATTAACATCTGAAGGTTACGGTCCAGATCGTCCGATTGCTACAAACAAAACTGCAGCAGGAAGACAAGAAAACAGACGTGTAGAAATTTCTTTAAAGAAATAATATTTTAAAGAATTTATAAGTTATGAGCGCCTCCGTTGAAACGG
>JAAYLC010000122.1 GCA_012522045.1 Bacteroidota bacterium | reverse complement strand
TAACTATTTTGATTAGCCATTTACAACAATCCTCCAATATTTAATTTACCTCTACTTTGGCGCATTGGCTGAGGCCTAGGTTTTCGCACCTCATTATCCGTAGCCAAAAAAGAGGGAATAAAGCCCTCTTTCCGGATTTAAAAACATCGATTAACTACCAGAACCAGTTCCATCAAGACCGGTATAATGGACAATACCGCATCTTCCATCATAATCGTACTTAATCCGTGGAACCATAACTGCCATAACTTTAAAATGGGTAACCATTCCACCTTGAGAATCCCATTCAACAGTTACTATATCTTGGGCGACAGCTAAATCAACAACATCTTTTGTCATTTGAACTAAACATGCAGAATTTGCAGGCATCTGATCAGCTGGTTTAACATCTTGAATTTGCGGAATTTGTTTTAAAAGATTTAATGCAATTTGACCGCTTCCGTCAGTATAACGACCAAGAGTAGACATCCATTGATCACCAGAAATATAAAGAATATACGGCCCGTACATATGGGTATCTTGTGCATCTTGAACCATTTGAATAACAGTATTGTAAATATTTGTTACAACACTCCATGGACCAGTAGCAGTGCCAATGTTCCGTTTTGGATGATTACAGTACCCATAAATTACATTGCCGTCAATAGTAATTCCAGCACCATTAAAAAGGATTCTTTCCAACCGATCAGCAACTCGACGAGCAGCAACTTGTCCTTGAGTAGTGTCAAGACCATCACCTAATTTACGAGAAGCTTCAAGTCTACGGATATTAATTCTGAAATCTTTATGGACAATCGGCACTGGTACAGAGCGAAGATTAAACTCTTGGTCATCTTCCTCACCAGGCTTGACTCCATCCATACTAATCTCAGCTTCAGTCATATCAGAAGCTGCTTCATATTGGCTTACTAAAGTACCAAGCCCACCAAGTGTTTGAACTAAGCCACGTGATTGGAGGTCGGCAATACCTACGAGCCGGTCGCGAGCAACATCAACGATACTTCGATCTAATTCAATCCATTCGTCCTTCCGTAACAATGCGTTTGTACGGAGGGAGTTGACAGAAAGACCACTAGTTAACAAACGTTGTGCAATGCTTGAACCTCTAAAGTTTTCTACTTGAAGTTTTTTCTTCAATTAAACCACCTCCACTTTAATGCGAACAGCCGCTGTACCAGCACTATTGTCTTTATCTTCAAGTGCCCGCGCAATTATTGTTCCATTTGTATAAACTTGAAGTAACCCGCCACTAGCACTTTCAAGATACTCACCTTTTTCAGCATCAGCACTAGCCTCAAGCAACGCATAAATTTCAGTTCCAGGCGGGCAAACATTATACTGCACAATATCTCCATCAGCATATGCAGTATCAATATCTTTGCCTAAGAAATCTTGCTCTTGAGCAAAATATTTGGAAGCAAAACCAGTTGCAGTCGCATGCGGGACAAGTTCACCATTTACATCAAAATCAATTAACATACCAGGAGTAATCGCTGCACCAGCTACTCCTTCTTTACGAATAGGTGAACCTTTTAGCAAGGTCTTTTTTGGTGTAGTTCCAGACATTATTCTTTACCTCCTTTGTCTTCTTTTTTTACCATTACTACAGGCGGAGGGGCAGGAATTTCATCGTCATCTTCATCATAACGATTATTTGCTTTTGGCCCACCAACACCAGAATAATCATTTCCCTCTAAAGAAGAATCTAACTTCTCTAAAAAATCAGTAGAAAAAGTATTTAATTCTTCTTTAGAGAATTGACATCTTTCATTGGCTACTAAACCAACAAGTAAATCTTCACGGTGTTCTTTTGCTTTCTTTAAGCTATTAGTAAAAAACTCTTGGGCATCTTTCGGCATTTCAGCAATATACTCTTCAATCGATTTAGGTTTTGCATTAACCTTTGGTTGTTCGGTGACACTAGATGACGTTTCATTTTTAGCTTGTTCATTAGCTTTTGGTTTATTTTTTTCTTCTTCTTTTTGCTCAGGAATCATTTTTTCAAGCTGATTTACCTCTAATTTATCCAACCATTGGCGATCATCTTCGGTAAACTTTTCACTGTTACCAATGAGTTTGTCAATTAATTCTTTTTTATTCACTCGATCATCCTCCTTTTTCTCTTGTTCATTTGTTTTAACAGGGACATATTTCGTCTCTGGTTTAACCTCAATTCGTTCTTTTTCAAAAGTTATAGTTCCATCCTTCGCAATTGAATAGTTTTGTTCATAAAGTGTCATTTTATAATTATAAGTTGGTGGTAATCCGATTTTGTTTATTGGAACTTTTGTTTCTTCTTCATAAACAACTTTATTATCCCAGACATCACGAATATAAATAGACGAATTTGTATAATAATCTCTTAACGCTTTTGAAATTGCTGTTCTAGTTTGATCAAAAGACATATTGGCATTATTAATAAAGTTTGAAAACATTTCTCTCATTCTATCCATAAAATTTTTATTTTCAATGTTTTCTTCATTAGTTTTAACGTCTACATTTTCGTTTTGTTCATCATCAATATACTCATCTTCTTCAAGTTTGCATGCTACCCTTGGAGCACCAGCGCCATCTTTCCAACTACATGCTCCAATGCCGTTTGGTAATAAAGCTAAATGATCAGGTCTTAGATTCATGTGTTTAATAGAATATTTTTTGCCATTAAACACGCCAGATTCTTTCATCTCATCACAGAAATAAGCTGTTGAAACTTCAAGAGGTTCACCTTTCTGTAATTTCTCTAAAACTTGTAGCGCTTCGCCACCAATTGAATTCGCTTGTTCAATATCAATCCACAAATTTCCTTTTAATTTATTACCATCCATAGTTGCTCCAAAAAACTGGCCAATAACATTTGTTTCTAAAATATCTTGTTGATTAGCGCTTACATATTGGCCATTTTTCATTGGATGATTTATTGGCAAAGGAATGCCATTCCAAGAATGTACAAATTTGCCAATTTCATTTGCTTCTACTTTTGCTCCATTTAATACACCTTCGACTATTGGAATTACTGGAGCTACTAAATAGTTTTTGCCTTTAAATTTTTGAGTTGTCACTTTACCTTTAACTGCTTGAACAATTAACTGCATAGCCAATCTATTTTCACCTCACTTTTTTCTTTTTAGTAACAAAAGATTTTTTTCTAGGCTTTTCTACTTCAAACGGTTCTTCATCTTTTTTCCACCTATCATACATTGAAATTTGTTTTTTTTCATTTGACATTTATAATACCTCCTTGAGTTCTACCACTAATACGTTTTCATAACGACGAACAGTTTCTCTAGTTACATTCTTAACAATAAATCTTGCGTTTTTAGACATTATAACTTCATTTTCTCCTGGATATTGTGAAAGATGTTTAATTGGTGCAGATTTGTTAGACTTTGCTAATTTAAAAAATACGTTATTTGTATCTGATTCTAAAAAACTCCCAGCAGAATTAAAATCAGATGACCACGACGAGATACCATTCATATTTATTTTTTTACCGACTTGCAATCCTGCTATAAGTCTATTTCCTTTCGCATCGTCGTATTTAAATTTTATTCCTCTATATATTTCACCATCATACTTTGGTGAAAGGCTAATAAATCGTTCAATTGATTTAATCAATTCTAAAACATACGGTTGCGCATCAGAAGGATTTTTACACGCTCTTCTGATTTGCGGAAAATATTTACCAGTAAAATCATAAATTGAATTATACATCTTTTCGGCTTCGTTAAGATCTATTTTTAAATCTTTACTTAAAGCCTCTACAAGATTTTCTCTTGAATAAGTGTCTTTGCCAGTTTGTTTTTCAATATAATCCATAGCACCATCATACTGGCCTCTTCTTTTAATTTCTTTTGATTTTCTTTGTTTTCTAGTCGCTACTTTCTTATCATTAATACCAGGAAGAAAAGGTATCCATACACACCTACAATTTGGATGAAACGGTATCATTCCTCTAGCTTCACTAAGGTTAAATACTTTACCTTCTTTAGGCTGGCACAATGGACATACATTCCATCCAGCAGTACTCCATTCTGCTTTTACTGCAACTTCTTTAGTACCAAAATCTTCATAAATATTTAAAGTTCCCTCAGCATGTGCATTCATTACTTCAGTGCGCGCAAGCACTTTAGCCCTTCTAATGCCAATGTTGTCTACTTCTTTATTCAAAATTCTTGCTATTTGTATTGGCCCTAACCCTTTCGATAATCCTTCAGCAAGAACTCTAGAAATTGAAGTATCCATCACCTCTGTAATACCTTTAAGTGCTTGAAAGTTTCTAGTATAAATAACACCAACTTTATCAGCATGAAATGGTCTATAAAAAGCATGCGTGATTGTTGCATCTGTAATGCCAGTCTGTATACCTGCTTTCTCTAATTTAACAACACCCTGCGATAAAGCTTTTTGATATGCGCTTCTCACATAGAGATTTTGCCAAGCATTTCTTGCTACTATTTTACGACCATCACGCTTAGTGACTTCTAAAATGTCTGTGTCCACCATCTCTTCAAGCCAATCCATAAAAGCTTCTACTTTTTCAGCATCAGTCTTAAATATGAATTTAACATTTGTCACTGGTTGACTTGAACGAGTTATTAATGTAAGTTTATTAACAAGATTAAAACAATCATCTTTAACAATAGCCTGGGTGATTTGAGCTTTAATCTTATTGAACCTTTTCAAGAGGTCTTTTTGATAAGAATGCTGAATCATAGTTGTATGAGAAGGGTCTTTAGCCAGCTGTTCATTTACATAAAGGTGATGTTGGCACATTTTACTTCACCTGATTCTTATTATAATTTACCTCTAAATCGTCTTTAAAGAATTCTTCAAATACTTCTGTGCATTTATCCTTAAAAGACTGCCATAGTTCATTAGCTTTAACAAAAGGTTGTTTAAATCTATCGTTTGGATTCCCAAATTCTGCAACGTCCTTTTTCTTTCTTTCAAAATCTCTATTTTTTTGTTCTTCATCCTTTTGGATTTGTTCTTCTTCAATATCTTCCATAATGATTTTATATTCTTCATCAGGTTCAGCGTCTAAACCTAAATATTTAACCCTAAATTCAGCAGGCGGTACTAATGATTCTGAACCTGATTGACCAGTATATGTTTTAATAGCAGTAGCATATTTAAAAGCTAAATCAGCTCGCTCAACATCAGACATTTCATACAAAGGAGGCCATTCAATCTGATATTTATCGTTTTCTCCTTGTGGTTCAGGTAAAGCTCCTTTATCAATACACCAATCAATAAAAGCTCTTAAAATATTTGGCTCAGCGTGGTTTGCTCTACGCTCTTGAATATAGCCAAACCAATTATTTTCATCTTGGCTAGAAGCTAATTCGCCACGTTCAGACCCCAAAAGAATTCGTTTTGGAATTCTAGTTTTACCACCAATAAGAGATATAATCACATCAAATATATTCTTAGGATCTCCAAAGTCAGCGCCTATGCGATTTAATGTCATTCCTTCAGTTTGTACTAAACGTCTTAATCCATGAACATATTCTTGTAATTTTTCATCTAATCTATCTAGATCTTCTCTTTGAAATTGCCATCCATCACGTACATCAGCATGTAAGCCTCCATATGCTCCTTGCCAAAACATTTCTGCCCCGCCAGCAGCAATCTTTTCAAGATCCTCTAAGCGATTAAATACTTTTTTTAACCTTGGCTCGCCAAAAACTTCATCTTCTAAAAGATTTTCTGCAATATGAATAACCCTTGTGTAATGAACTCTTGTTTTACCAATACTAAATTTTGCATTCGCTAAATCACTTGAAAGATCTACTTCATACATTTTTGGTTTACCAAAACGTTCATTAGATGGATCAGTTTCCCATTCAACTATATCTACATAACCTTCGGAAAAAGGTTTTAAATAGATAATATCTTTTTGATCTTTCAATGAACCATTCTCAAGAGGAGTGTTTAATGGTTTACCACCTTTTACTCCAATTAACAATATTCCAAAGCGTCCAATACCAGATAATTTATCTATACGTTCTAAATAATGAAATACTCGCATTCTTTTAACAAGTAAGTCCCACGATTCTTCAAACTGAGTAGTATTATCTTCATTATCATCTTCCTTAACAATAGGAACAACCTTCCATGTAGTTGCAGGTGGTGCATCAACTATTCGTGCTGCTATATCTTGACGGTCATATTTTGCTAAATAATCAGTATATTCTAATTCTTTTTTATAACCGCACACTTCATACAATTTTCGATTATTATTAAAAGATTTGCCAAGTCTAGCAGCAACCCGATCCCTTTGCAAAAGCAAGGAGGCTAGCACTTGCAGATCATTTGCTTTTAATTTATTTACAGCCATATCGCTTTCCTCCTTAGAAATACTTGAAAAACTTAGTGCCTGCCTATTTACAACTGCATGTTTTCGGTTTATAATAGAATTAATAAAACAAATAGTAAAGGAGAATTTGAAAAATGAATTTTACAGCTATTATT
>JAAYLC010000105.1 GCA_012522045.1 Bacteroidota bacterium | reverse complement strand
GATAGTTTTCCTGGTAAGGATCTTTTGGTTCTTCGTCGCAAAGCTCGTCAACTTAAGGTTGAAAGGTTATCGGGAGATGTTCCGGAACAATTTAGGTGAATTTTTTATGTTATTCCTTTTTTGAAGGAAGAGGGCTTCCTTCGCCTCAACCGGCCAGTAAATCGCTGACCGGTTTCGTCTACCATCCTGGATGCGGGGACACCCCGCAACACCCCGATTTTAGTTTGAAAGCATCGGCATTCTGCCGGGTATGTCAATTTATCTTTTTAGGCAGTATGTTAAGCCGATGGCCACCAACGGTGTCCTCGTGGGGGCCGTCCTCCCGATCAACCGGCTAAGTCATCCTGTCGAGCCGGTGAAAAGGTTACAGAGGTAGACAAAAAATTTAGATGGTGGTTAAGAGTCTCGCGGCGCGGCATAAAGAAGTTATGCTTCGCCGTTTTGTCATTTTATACGCTTGCTTTGTTGATTCATAGAAGAGACCACCATTCCATTACTAAATTTTTTGTCCGTTAGGGTCTATCTTCCTTTCTCTCAATTATATGGGGTTTAATCCGTCAAGGCCGCTTCTTATCCTCCTTCACCATTGGTCCAGCCTTAACCGTAGATGATTGGTTAAGGCTGGACCAAAAACGGTTCAGTCCGGTAGCGGTTTGTCCATTCAAGGAAGTACCTTGACGGTATTAAGGATGACCCCATTCCCCCATATTTTGAAAGGCTTGGCTAAAGCGGGCCTAAATTATATTTGAAAGGGTGTTCGAAGATGTTTTATTTAATGTTTTTTCATCCTAGCCTAAAAAAATGGATGACAGGTATGGAAGCAAATAATTTTGATTTTATGCAAGTAAATTAAATTTAAGGAGCGTGTCTATGATGGGAAAGTACATTTTAAATCAAGAAACACAAAAGATTGAATTACATTTTGACAAGGCAGAATATATGGCTTTGTCAGACAGTATTAAATCAGAAATCAAAAGTAATTTTCTATGGTCTGGTAAAGCCGGAGCATGGGTAAGTAGGTCAATCAACAACCATTGGAGAGCCGAGCAAGTCGCAAAAAAATTGAATTTAGAGAACGGCGGAAGGGTTGGCGAGAGACTTTCTTACGCTGAAGAATTAGAAAGAAAGTCGGAAAGGGCAGAAGCTAGAGCAGAAAGATATGAGCAATATTCCGGAAATGCCGAGAAAAGAGCTGAAATTCTACAATCTGATTTTAATAAATATCGAAAAGATTTGTCTTGGCTTACTCAACCGATCTTAGCTGGACATAGAGGAAGCCAATCATTTGCAAGACATAAAGAAAAGGTAATGGCACGATATGAAAGAGGATTTGAGGAATATAAAAAATCCAATTATTGCCAACAAAGAGCGGCCACGGCAAGAGCCACCGCAGATAATTCAAAATTAAAAAATAAGATTTATCTATATAACCGGATAAAAGAATGCAATAAAAACATTAAAGTTTATCAAGACCATATTGCAAGTTACGAAGACGCTTTATACAAAGTCCAACAAGGTGAGCAATTAAAAAATTATTCCGGCGAACTGCTAACGGAAGAATTACTTGAACAACGTATTGCCGAAAGATTGAATAAATACGAAAGGGAAAACGATAAACTAGAATTTTTTGAAAACTGTCTTTCTGAATTAGGTGGTATACAATTTTCGAAAGAAAATATTAAAGTTGGCTATATTGTAAAAATCAAACGTTGGGGTAAATGTGAAATAATTACAGCTGGGCCGGTTAACATTACATATAAAATTCTTGATGGTGGAGCAGCTGGCGGATGTTTAACAGACCCATATGCTGTAATCGAATCTATTATTGAAGAAAAAGAAACACCAAGAATTGAAAATCCTTTCAAAGTTGGTGATATTCTTTGCCACTTTAATATAAGCGGTAACCATATAATCAAAGCTTATCAGGTTATTAAAACTACTAAAACCGGCGTAAAAATTTTACAAATAGCAGTTGAAAACGGTGTTCCTGTCCCTGATAAATTTATAGGAGAAGTCGTAATACAAAAGAAAGTCGTTCAAAGCAAGTTTAGTGATTTTGTCGGTATCTATCATGATAATTGGCAATTACATAAATACATAACAAAAGAAGAAAATGCAATCTAAAGCAGAGTGGCCCGGAGTAATCCGGGTTAATGCGCCAGCGGCCAGATCACAAGTTCTGGTGCAAATAAACATTTAGGAGTGTGATTAGCGTGAAAAAATCCATCACTGCTGAAAAAAGGGTACACAAAACTAAGGCCTTAAAAAGTTCCAAAAAAACCCAAGCCTTAGTTTATACTACAGAAATATCGGTAGCTTTTATAAGACCGTTGGAAATCAAAAGTTTTACTGCCTGTTTAATCGCGTTCTCCTTTTGCTTTTCCAGCATTTCTTGTGGCATATCAATTTTATAGAGATCACTTGGATTGAAAACCTCACCTGTGACAAACATGTGGTAAATAGCGGTGAGGATCATCCTTGCGATAGCGATTATGGCTCTTTTTTTGCCTCTTCGTTTATAAATGCGTTCATACTTGATTTTGTAGTAAGAAGAACGGTTCGATTTCACGGCTGCATGGGCAACTTGCACCAATGCAGGGTTGAGGTAAACTCCGGCACGTGTTATTCGAACGGATTTTTTCTTACCGGCAGATTCATTGTTGCCGGGTGTTAGTCCCGCCCAACAGCATAAACGCTTCGAATTGGCAAATTGAGACATATCGACGCCAATCTCGGAGATGATAGTGATGGCGGAAGTCCTATCAACTCCGGGAATGGTACAAAGAAGTGAAATGGCGCTTTCATAGTGAGCTACCATCTTGTTAAGCTTTTCATCCAGTTTTGCAATGGACTGTTGGACGAATTCCAGATGACAACGGACAGTTAGGATACGTTCCTTTTGTTCCCAGGTCATCTGGTATCCTTGGATCGATTCAATAACAGTATTTGCTTTCTTCTTCAAAGAACGTTGAAGCAGGGATGAACAGTATTCCGGGTCGAAAGAATCAGTTGAAACCAAGTATTCCGTGATGGAAGAGGCGGATTTGCCAAACATGTCGGAAACGACAGCATCAAGGGCTACAT
>JAAYLC010000175.1 GCA_012522045.1 Bacteroidota bacterium | reverse complement strand
GATTTTAGTTAAACAATGAAATTGTAATACATTTTTTGGGGGAAAAATAGAATTTGGGGATAGTTAATTCTATTGCTTTTGTTAGTGCAAAAATAAGATTAATTATTTTGTAAAAAAAATTATTTGACTAATAATTTCAAGAATTTAATCAAGCTTTTCTGTTAATTTTTTAATGACTTTAACCGGAGATTTTTTTTCATAAAGTATCTCATACACAGCATTTAATATCGGAGTTTTTGCTTTTTTCTTTCCTCTTTGCTGATTAATTATATAAGCACTTCGTGCGGCGTAGTATCCTTCGGCAATCATATTCAGTTCCATCTGAGCGCTTTTTACAGTGTAACCTTTACCAATCATGGTTCCAAACAATCGATTGCGACTAAAGGTACTGTAACCGGTTACGAGTAAATCACCGAGATAAGCAGAACCGTTAATATCTCTCTTTATTTTATGAACTTTTCTCACATATTTTTTCATTTCACGAATCGCATTACTCATCAATACGCTCTGAAAGTTATCTCCATACCCAAGACCATGAGCAATTCCTGCAGCAACTGCATAAATATTTTTGAGTACCGCGGCATATTCAGTTCCCAACACATCATCACTAGTAGTACAACGGATAAATTCACTTCGCAGCACATTCGCTATATTTTCCGCTTTATCCATATCGGCGCTTGCAATCGTTAAATACGATAACCTTCCTAAAGCAACCTCTTCGGCGTGACACGGACCGGTTATGACTCCAATGTTACTGAAGGGAACTTTATAATGTGTATTAAAATGGTCACCCACAATCATACTTGATTCTGGTACGATTCCTTTAATTGCAGAGAAAATAACTTTGCCCTCTAAAGAATGTGTGATTTTTTGAAGTTCATCTTCTAAAAATGCAGAGGGAATCGCAAAAATCAAATAATCCGCATAAGCAACCACTTCATTAATATCGGAACTAATTATTAGCTGCTCCGAATCAAATTCAACAGAGCTGAGATAGTTCTGATTAAATCCGTGGGTTCGTATAAATTCCGCTGCTTCGGGATTGCGTACATACCACCCCACTTCTTGAAGATTCTCAGTGAGCATTTTGACAATTGCGGTCGCCCAGCTTCCTCCTCCCAATACGGCATATTTTAATGTGTCCGACATTATATTAATCTATTTTTGCTTTCGGTTTGTAAAAATTCATTAAATCGATATACTCCCAAACTTTTCCGGAAAGCATGGGGCGTACTTCCTTTTTTGAAGCGATTGCTTTTCTTATAAATGTTGAAGAAAGTTCAATAATGGGTGCTTCAACTTTATAAATACCTGTAGTTTCTGTCTTTTCTATTTCAAATTCAGGTAGGGTATCGGTAATTTCTTGATTTGATATTCTTGGATAGACGAAAATCTTGTAATGTTTTAACAGCACCTCAAAATTTTTCCACTTGTGTAAACTCTTTAAATTATCAGCTCCCATAATAAGTGAGAATCTATAATTTGGATATTTTTCTTCTAACACCACCATAGTGTTCACCGTATAATTAGGTTGTGGCATGCCAAATTCAATCGTACTTGCTTTAAGTTTCGGATAACTTTCCAAAGCCATTTCTACCATTTCGTGCCGATGATAATCTTCCAATAAAGATTTTTTTTTCTTGTGCGGGTTATGGGGTGTAATAACAAACCAAACTTCATCCAAATTGGTATATTCTGCCATATAATTGGCAACGATCAAATGACCGACATGAATGGGATTGAATGTCCCGAAAAACAACCCTTTTTCTTTTGTTTTACTCATTATTATTTACAAATTCAGAAACTAATTTGTAAGCTTCAGCCAAAGCATCTTCCAGGTTATAATTCTTTATAATGTAATCAAACTGAGGTGCCGTAGCAAGTTCGACTGATGCTTTTGCTACCCGCATATTAATTCTGTTTTCGTTTTCGGTTTTTCGTTTTTTCAAGCGTATTTTTAATTCGTCAATACTCGGAGGTTTAACAAAAACTGCCAAGGTTTCTTTTGGGAATTTCTTCTTAATGCGCAACCCTCCCACAACGTCAATGTCAAATATGACATTTTTCCCAAGCGCCCACAAACGCTCCACTTCAGTTTTTAAAGTTCCGTAGAAATTATCTCGATAAACTTCTTCCCATTCTAAAAAATCATCATTTTTTATGTGTTGCTTAAACTCTTTCAGCGAAATAAAATAATAGTTTTCTCCGTCAACCTCATCCGGACGCGGTTCGCGAGAAGTGCAAGAAACAGAAAATCCTAAATTCAATTCTTCATGCTTCAACAAATGACGAACAATAGTGGTCTTCCCACTTCCGGAAGGTGCCGAAAAAACAATCAATTTACCTCCTTTATTCTTTTTCATTGTAATGTTCTAAACTGATTTATAGTATATTCATGGTTTGCTCTTTCATCTTTTCCAATTCATCTTTCATCTGAACTACCAATTGCTGAATTGAAGCATCGTTTGCTTTGCTTCCGATGGTATTAATTTCACGTCCGATTTCTTGAAGAATGAAACCAAGCTTTTTTCCGTTGGATTCTTTAGATTTAAGAACCTCCAAAAAGTAATTTAAATGGGAGTTTAAGCGGACTTTTTCTTCTGTAATATCAAATTTTTCTATGTAAAAAATCAGCTCTTGCTCAAATCGATTTTCGTCTACTTCTTCTTTAAGTTCAGACACCGCTTTATGCAACCGGTTGCGAATCGCTTCAATACGATTGCCGTCTGTTTTTTCTATTTTAGTTAAAAGGGACTGTATATTTTTAATGCGTTGTTTAAAATCTTTTTCAAGAATCTCTCCCTCATAAATTCGAAACTCCTGAATTCGTTTTAAAGCCGTGTTCAGTGCAGAAAGTAATTTTGCATATTCCGCTTCATCCAGCGTTTCAGCTTGTGCGCTCATTGAATCAGGCATTCTCACTGCCATTTTCAGCAACTCTAACGGATCTCCGTTTACAATATCTGCCAACTGACGAATGTATTGATTTACAACCGCTTTATTTATCTGATTGCGAACAATTTCGCCGGCAATATCAACGGAAACAGTGAAATCGATTTTTCCTCGTTTTAAAGTCTTGGCAATTTTATCTCTTATTTCTAATTCCTTTTCACGATAAGCAGAAGGAATTCGCACATTTATATCTAAACCTTTGCTATTTAAAGATTTTATTTCAACACTTATGGTTTTTGATGGTAAATGAATCACTTCTTTACCATAACCTGTCATCGATTCTATCATAAAACGAGTTTATAAAAAACTACAAAGGTATAAAAAAGCATGCGTTAGCGTCAGATTCTTTTTAAGAAGGCAGTTAGTGCACTGAAATCTATAAAAACTCAATGCTTTCTAAAACAGAAAAGCCCTTATCTTTGTGAAAAAAGATATGTTTTTAAAGAAATTTGAAATTCGTTGGAGTGATGTTGATGCCAACAGACACCTTAGAAATAGTGCGTATATAGACTATATGAGTCACACGCGTATGAGTTTTCTCTTGGAAAGAGGACTGGGACAAGAAAATTTGATAAAATACGATTTGGGACCGGTAGCGTTTTATGAGCATATTTATTATTTCAAAGAAGTTTTTCCCGGAAAACCGATTTATGTTTCTTTAAAATTAAAAGGAATGTCAGAAGACGGCAGATTCTTCAATTTTTCTCATGATTTTTACAATCACAAAGGTAACAATATTGCACGTTGTGAAATGATGGGCGGTTGGATAAACATGAAAACCCGAAAAACTACAGGGCTTCCGGCAGAACTTTTAAAGCGTTTTGAATCGTTCGATAAAACAGAAGATTTCAAAGTGTTAACTTCTAAAGACACGCGCGCACTCAACCAAAAACCTGAAGATTTAATCGATTTTAAACCGTGATTCTCGTTTTGCGGTAGTGAGATAAACACCGATAAATATAAGAATTCCCGCGCCAATTCGAATGGGAGTTAATGTATCGGCTCCTACCAAAACAGCAAAACCTGTTGCCACCAAAGGCTGGAGATAAATAAACACTCCTAAAGTAGAAGGACTGAGCTGTTTGAGTGCAAATATGTTTAGTAAATACGTAAGAAAAGTAGTGGCTACCACTACAAATAACAGCTGACCTATTTCGATAATTTTCAATTCGTCCCAAGCTACTTCTGCTACCTGACTAAAACCAATCGGCAGGTTGATGATTAATGAGAATAAGAAGAAAAACTTTAATAAGGTTACCGGCTTGTATTTTCCAATGAGTGGCTTTGCCAGAATTATATAAAAAGCATACGAAATGGCATTGAGGACAAACAAAAGATTTCCTAACGGAATATTAGGCGCATTAAATTGTGTCTTTTTCTGAAACAGAATTAGAATAAGTGCTCCTGAAAGTCCAACTGAAATTCCAAGTACTTTCAACCATGAAATTTTTTCTTTCAACAGCAATGCAGATAAAATCAAGAGTAAAATTGGAGTTACGGTCATAGATACCGCACTGTTGATCGGCGTTGACAAGCTTAACCCTTTAAAAAACAACAGCATATTAAGTACCATCCCAAAAATGGAACAAGCGAGAATGCGTAACCAATCTCTTTTTTCAATCGGTTCACTTTTGACAAACAAACTGAGTGTCCAAAACAACAATGCCGCACCGCTCACACGAAGTAAAATAAACCCGTAGGGTTGAATCACTTGAGGCATTAATCCTTTGGCGATGGTATGATTTATTCCATAAATTGTTTCGGTGGCTGTAGCTGCTAATAAAGCAAGAGTACGATTGTTCATCTATGATTCTTACTGCTCGTAATTAATCGTTCCTAATAAAACAAAACGATTTACTTTAGTGGTTTTAAAAAGGTTGCGACGTCATTTTTACTCATCCTCAATTCAATAGGACCGTCGGCATAACTTGCAATATCATATTGATTGTAGATAAAAATAAGACTGTCGGAGGTAAAACCAAAACTTGTGGGCAATGAAAACGTATTGTCATTAAACCAAAATCCGGTTTCATTGATAGCGGCCTCCGGAGAAATTCCGTGGTCTTGACGGAATTTAGTTTCAGCATATGCTTTAAATGCTTCTGAGTCAGTAAAAATATCTTCCATCGAATACTCTTTCCCTGTTTTAGGATTGAGATTCATAAAATGTGTGCTCGAATACCCATGCGCTCCACCCGAATAGAGGTATTGAAACATTTCCAAAGAAATTATTTCAGAATCAGAGTACAATTCTTTAATTCGAATTTTACTCACATATTCACCCGTCATTTCCGGAAAATCCTGCAAATCCTTGTAATATATCGTTGCAAAACTTTCAGCCGCTTCATCAATTGATTCAACATCAGATGGCGTTTCTAAATTTAATTCTAAAGAATTGATAATAAATTCACTTATCTTCTCATTGATTTTTGAGGCTGCAAGATCATCTCCCTGAAAATGCAAATATTCAACAGTAATTTCCGGACATGGAATCTCAT
>JAAYLC010000002.1 GCA_012522045.1 Bacteroidota bacterium | reverse complement strand
TCCGGTGCATCCTATCTTTTCGTTTTGTTAAAATTTGTTATTTTAGTGCAAAATAATATCAAGACACAGCGTCCATAAGGAATATATCCGCAATAAATGGATCAGAAGTGTCGGATATACTAATGTTGCCAACAAGCTAACCAAAAACCTCTGAATTGAAAATTAAACAGAATTATTTAAAAGGAAAATCCGTTTTCATAGTTTCATTACTCGTAATCGGAATTACAATTCTGACTGTTTACCTGACTGGAATTAATTACAATCGAAATCTGACTTCAAACCTCTATTTGTCTCTCGGAATTATTGCTACTGCATTATTTCTTTTTATGACTTACGGACTTTATTACGGAATTGGACTAATTGACAATTTTCCAAAATTTCGAAATTTTAAAAGCGGAGATTTAATGGCAAATGCAACACCGACTTTTGACACGCCAAGTATTTCAGTTGGAGATGGAATTGGAGGACTGATTTTATCAATTTTACTTTGGATTGGAATGACAATTTTGATTATAATTTTGCTTATCGTTCTGGAAGCTGTTTTTTGGTTTTCGATTTTTATAATTTTAGCAATGTTGTATTGGATTTTTTTCAGAGCGCTAAAATTTGTTTTTAACAAATCAAAGTACACAAAAGGAGATATTGGAATTTCAGCTGTTTACTCGCTGACTTATACTCTACTCTATGTTGGTTGGATATTTGGAATTGTGTATTTGACCGAAATAATAAAATAAAGCCAGTTGGCAACACCGTGTATAAGCCATTGCTTGGTCAGTGTTTCTTTGGAAAATCCTCGCGGATTTTCCATCGGAGTTTTGTACTTTTAATGGTTCGTGACGAGACACGCAACGGCTCATACACGTAAACCGTTAGTGGCAAGCATAAGACGACACAGCAAATATGGGATACATAAGAGAATATTACGAACGTATAATAAAGCTTAAAGAATCAGAATGGGAATTTATTGCTTCTCATTTTGACAAGAAGGTTTTTGCCAAAAACCAAATTATTACCCGACAAGGTGAAACAGAAAACTATCTTTCATTTGTAGAATCAGGAATCATTCGCTTCTATATTCCGGACGAAGAAAACGAACTGACTTTCAATTTCAGTTTTGACAAAGAGTTTACTTGTGCTTATGACTCTTTCCTGACACAAACACCTTCTGAATACGAATTACAAGCATTAACAGAGACCGTTGTTTGGCAAATATCTTATAACAATTTGCAAAAAGTATATGCACAAACTAAAGTTGGGAATTACTTAGGGCGTTTCGCTTCTGAAAAATTGTTTTTAGCAAAAAGCAAACGTGAATTGTCCTTGCTTAAATACAATGCAAAAGAGCGTTATTTAAGACTTTTCAGCGAACAGCCCGACATTTTGAAATTCATTCCCCTCAAATATGTGGCATCATACATTGGTATTACGCCACAAGGATTGAGCAGGATACGCAGACAAATTACTTAACATAGGTTCATTGCCTGCCTTGTTTCTTCTTTTGACCTTTGCAATAAAAATCAAAGGTATGAAAAGAGCAATTTTAGCATACGGACACAGCATTCTAAAGCAAAAATGTAAAGACATAGAAAAGAATTATCCCAAATTGGACAAACTAATTGCTGATATGTGGGAAACAATGCAAAATGCCAACGGTTGCGGATTGGCAGCACCACAAATTGGGTTTCCAATAAGACTGTTTGTGGTGGACAGTAAAACAACTTTTGAAAATCTTGACGAAGCGGACAGGGAAATCTATTTTGACAAAGACGACAAAGGAATAATGGAAACTTTTATCAACGCAAAAATCATTGAACGTTCCGCAGAGCTTT